>NZ_JBRRCR010000025.1:0-56988 GCF_056759115.1 Stenotrophomonas sp. STEN087
GGGGGCCGGCCCAGGGCGCCCCGCGGGCCCTGGTGTAGGCCGCGGGGGCCCGCGGGGGGGGGGGCCGTACCACCCTGCCCCCCCGCGGGACGGGCCGCCCGCGGCCGGCCAACGCGCCATCCATCCGCATTGCGTGTCTGCCGGCCAGCGGCCGGCACTACCGTCAATGGAGGGTCAATCCGGCGCCTTGGCCGGCACGAACGGCGAGGTCGGGTCGCTGGCCGGGAAGGTCTCTTCCAGCGCCTGGTCCTGGTTGTCGCTGGCGTGCTGCTTGCGCTCGCGGCGCTTGAGCGGGCTTTCCTGCCCACCGCGGTGGCGGTCGCCGCAGTCCTTGCGGTCCAGCGCGGCCTGTTCAGGGTGATGCACCGCCGGCAGCGCGTCTTCGTGCGGCACGCTCATGCCGGCGCCACGGTCCTCGGCATCGGCCAGGTCGTGCTTGGCGCGGGATTCGCCCGGCACGGGGGCATGGGTCTGGCGCAGCGGGTCACGGTTGGACATGGCGATTACCTGGCGTTGGCGGGGGGCTCCACTACAGCGCGGCACAGGTAAAGCCGCCGCGAACCCGGCGTCATGAACACATCTGTCACGGCTGGATAACGGCACCGCCGGTATTCCTGCCCACCCGCCCTGCTGCAGGAGCCGGTCATGGCCCGTCTTGAACGCCCCGCCCCGTCCGTGTTCAACGCCCTGCTCGACCCCCTGGGCGCACGAACGCCCCTGCGCCGGGCCCGCCGCCGTGAAGACCCGCAGGCGGTGGCGCAGGACTACCTGCAGTACATGCTCAACGACTACGAGCGACGCCGCGCCAACGGCCACCGCAACTGGCGCGACCTGTGCCCGGTGTATGCCTTTGCCCTGACCACCCATGCCGCCGACTGGCCGCGCGGCGGCGATGCCGATACCGGCGAGGAGCTCGCCGCGCACTGGGAACAGATGCGTGGGCAGTCGCGGCTGGGCTGGGCGCAGGCGCGGCCGGTGGTGGAAGACGCCTGGCGGGCACTGGACCACATTCCCACCGCCGCCGTGCGGCCGCTGCTGCAGTAACCCCGTCGCCGCGGGCCACCTGGCCTGCACGGGGCCGACACGGCCGTTTCACGGTGGGCGACCGAAGCTGGCCGCCCCGCCGCAATGCAGGTGCGTGCCATGGCCCGCCCGATCTGGACCGGTACCCTCTCCTTCGGCCTGCTGAACGTGCCGGTCTCGCTGATGTCCGGCGAACGCAAGGTCGACCTGCAGTTCCGCATGCTCGATTCGCGCGACCGCAAGCCGATCCGCTTCGAACGGGTCAACGCCGATACCGGCGAGGAAGTGCCCTGGAAGGACATCGTCAAGGCCTACGAGTACGACAAGGGCAGCTACGTCGTGCTGGAAGAAGGCGATATCCGCTCGGCCGCGCCGGAGAGCCATGAGACGGTGGAGGTGGAGGCCTTCGTCGACGCCAGCCAGATCGATCCCCGCTATTACGAGAAGCCCTACCTGCTGCTGCCCGGCAAGAAGGCCGAAAAGGGCTACGTGCTGCTGCGCGAAACCCTGCGCGATACCGGCAAGGCCGGGATCGCGCGGGTGGTGGTGCGTACCCGCGAATACCTGTGCGCGGTGATGCCGCAGGGCCACGCGCTGGTGCTGATGATCCTGCGCTATCCGCAGGAGCTGGTTGATCCGGAGGATTACAAGCTGCCCACCGCCAGCCTGTCCGACTACCGCATCACTGCCAAGGAAACGGCGATGGCCGGGCAGCTGATCGAATCGATGGCCGCTGACTGGGACCCATCGCAGTACCACGATGAATTCCGCGAGCGCCTGCAGCAGGTGTTGAACAAGCGCATCAAGACCAAGGGCGGCACCACCCAGGTGGAGGAGGAGCCGGTGGCGCACGAGGATGCCAGCACCAACGTGGTGGACTTCATGGCGCTGCTGCAGAAGAGCCTGGATGCCAACAAGCGCACGCCGGCGAAGAAGACCGCGACGCGCAAGGCACCGGCGAAGAAGGCTGCGAAGAAAGCCACGAAGAAGACCGCCGGCAAGGCCGCCAAGGCGACGAAGAAGGCCGCACCGCGCCGCAAGGCAGGCTGAGCCATGTCGCTGCATCAGTACCGCCGCAAGCGCCGTCTTGGCGGTGGCAGCGGGCAGACGCCGGAGCCGGATGATGGCCCGGCCGCGGGCAACCCGAAGCGGCGCCCGCAGTTCGTCATCCAGCTGCACCATGCCAGCTCGCGGCACTACGATTTCCGCCTGGAAATGGACGGCGTGCTGAAGAGCTGGGCGGTGCCGAAGGGCCCGTCGCTGCGGGTGGGCGAGAAGCGCCTGGCGGTGGAAGTGGAGGACCATCCGCTGTCCTACGCCGGCTTCGAAGGGGATATTCCCGAAGGCCATTACGGCGCCGGCCACGTGCAGGTGTTCGACCATGGCAGCTGGGCCTGCGAAGGCGACCCGCTGCAGGCGCTGGCCGATGGCAAGCTCGACTTCGTACTGCACGGGCAGCGCTTGAGTGGCGGCTGGAAGCTGGTGCGCACGGCCATGAAAGGGCGCCAGGTGCAGTGGCTGCTGATCAAGCGTGACGATGCCGACGCGCGCGATACCGAGGCCGATGATCTTCTGGAGAACGCCATGCCTGCATCCAGGGCCGCAGCAGAGAAGGCGAAAAAGGCAACGCGCGCCGCGCCCCGCAAGGCAGACGCACGCTGGCATGCGCGCGCGCTGAAGCTCGCCGGTGCACGCGACCATCCGTATCCGCGCGGCTTCAAGCCGCAGCTGACCGATCACCGCGACACCGCACCCGATGGCGAACGCTGGCTGCATGAGATCAAGTGGGATGGCTATCGCCTGCTGGCCGACCTGCACGACGGCGAGCTGAAACTGCGCTCGCGCAATGGCCTGGACTGGACCGACGACTTCCCCGAAGTCGCCCAGGCCGTGCGCGCGCTGCCGGTGCGTGATGCGCGCCTGGACGGCGAGCTGGTGGTGCTCGACAAGCAGGGTCGCAGCGACTTCGCGGCCCTGCAGCGTGTCATCGATGGCAGCTCGAAACAGCCCCTGCGCTACATCGTGTTCGATCTGCCCGGCGTGGCCGGCGTGGACATCAGCCGCGCGCCGCTGCTGGAACGCAAGGCCCTGCTGAAGGACCTGATCGGACCGGAGCCGGGCACGCTGGCCTACAGCGAACACGTGCTCGACCACGGCCCTGCGGTGTTCGCCGCCAGCGGTGAGGCCGGCTTCGAAGGCATCGTCAGCAAGCAGGTCGATGCGCCCTATGCGAACGCCCGCGCGCGCAGCTGGGTGAAGGTGAAGCACGAGGACACCGACGAATTCGTCATCGTCGGCCACACCGCGCCCAAGGGCAGCCGGGTCGGCTTCGGTTCGCTGCTGCTGGCCACGCCTGAGGCCGGCGGCCTGCGCTATGTCGGTCGGGTCGGCACCGGCTTCGACGATGCGGCGTTGAAGGCGCTGGGCAGCGCGCTGGAGCCGCTGGCGGTGAAGAAAGCGGTGCTGGAGCTGCCGGCGCATGTTCCCTTCCGCGCGGCCAGCGTGCGCTGGGTGAAACCGGTGGTGGTGGCCGAAGTGGCATTCCGTGGCTGGGGCAAGGAAGGGCTGCTGCGCCAGGCCAGCTTCAAGCGCCTGCGCAGCGACAAGCAGACGCAGGACCTGGGCGTGACGCAGGAAGCAGGCAGCGATGACGCAGCGGTGGCCATCAGCCATCCGCAACGGGTGGTGTACCCGCAGCGCAAGCTCAGCAAGGGCGACGTGGCCGACTACTACCGGCAGATGGCGCGCTGGATCCTGCCGGAGATCGCCGGCCGCCCGCTGTCACTGCTGCGCTGCCCGGATGGCGTCGGCAAGGCCTGCTTCTTCCAGAAGCATCATGGCGCCGGTCTGGGCGACGCCGTGCATGCGGTGCCGCTGAAACAGAAGAGCGGCCGCGAGGACTACGTCTACATCGATGACGCGCGCGGCCTGCTGCAGCTGGTGCAGATGAACACTCTGGAGCTTCACCCGTGGGGCGCGACGATCGAGGATCCCGAGCATCCGGACCGCCTGGTGTTCGATCTGGACCCCGGCGACGGCGTGAGCTGGGCGCAGGTGAAATCGGGCGCGCGCGATGTGCGCGACCGCCTGCTGCAGGTCGGCCTGCAGAGCTTCGTGCGGCTGTCCGGCGGCAAGGGCGTGCACGTGGTGGTGCCGCTGCAGCCGAAGGCCGGCTGGGAACAGGTCAAGGCGTTCTGCGAAGCCTTCGCCCAAGCGATGGCACTGGAACAGCCCGACCGCTACGTGGCGACGATGAGCAAGGCCAAACGCGGGGGTGTGATCTTCATCGACTGGCTGCGCAATACGCGCGGCGCCACCAGCGTGTGTTCGTGGTCGCTGCGTGCGCGGGAGAGCGCAGGCGTGGCGGTGCCGCTGCGCTGGGAAGAGCTGGCGAGAGTGGGCGCCGCCGATGCGTTCCCGATGGACAAGGCGTTGGCCCGCGCGAAGCGCCTGAAGGACGACCCGTGGCGCGGGATGGAACGGTTGAAGCAGGTGTTGCCGACCGGTAATCGGTAGCGCCGGGCCACGCCCGGCGAGCGCGCAGCGCGGATACGTTGCGTGTCGCCGGTCACGGCCCGGCGCTACCAGATCAATGCGGCGTGGCTCAGAAGTCCGCGCGGATGCCGAAGGTGACGCGGCGGCCGGAGAACTCGTACTGGGTCGGGAACGCCTTGTCGATCGTGTAACCGCTGGTCTTCTCGTCCAGCAGGTTGATCGCTTCCAGGTTCAGCTTCCAGGTGTCGTTGAGGCGGAAGCCGATCGAGGCATCCAGCTGGCCATAGGCATCGCGGTAGACCGGATACACGTTCAGGTGGATGTACTCGACGTACTTGTCCTTGTAGTTGTACGAGGCGCGCGCGCTGAAGCGGTCGTTCTCGTAGTACAGGGTGAAGTTGTACGCCTTCTCGGCCAGGCCTTCCGGCGGGGTCGGGATGTCCAGGTCCGACGCACCGGTCAGCGAGTTGTCCAGCTGGGTGTAGTTGGCGTTGATGCCCCAGCCTTCCAATGCCGGATGCAGCATCGACAGCGGCAGCTGCGCGACCAGCTCAACGCCGGTGACCTTGTAGGAACCGTCGGCGTTGACCGGCTGGTAGACCTCGAAGTCGTAGTAGCCGTCCAGCGAACCGTTGGCGTTGAGCTTCTCGACGTTCGGCACGATGCCGGTCAGCGACTGCCGCACCACGCCGTCGATCTTCTTGGAGAAGTACGACGCGGCCAGCAGGCCACCGTTCTGCAGGTACTTCTCCAGGCCCACTTCCCACTGCTTGGCGGTGGTCGGCTTCAGCGCCGGGTTGCCGTCCATGAAGCGGAAGCTGCTCCAGCTGACGGTGCGGCGGTAGGCGATGTCGGTTAGCGACGGACGCATCAGCGTTTCCGAGGCGGCACCGCGCAGCACCAGGCCGTCGGCGATCTCGGCGGTCATGTTGAAGCTGGGCAGGATCTTGCTGTAGTCGCCGCTGCTGGAAATCGGCGTCGGCGTGTAGCCGTTGCTGCCATCGGCGTTCTGCACCGGGTGGAAGCCGGCCGAGTCGACATCGGTGTCGATCGAGCGCACGCCCAGGTTGGCGTACACCGGTACGGTGCCGATGTCGAAGTAGAAGTCGGCCATGGCATACAGCGCCAGGGTCTTCTCCTTCACCTCGTAGTACTGGCCCGGATCGATCGGGGTTTCATAGCCCGGGTAGCGGAACGTGGCGCGCGCATAGGCGTTGGACACCTGTTGCCAGTCCAGGTCGCTGGGGCGATACGCACCACCCGGTGCCAGCTGGCTGATCCACACCGGGTTGCTGTCGGCCAGCGTGCGCGTGTTGACCCACGCAGCGCTGCCGGCGGTCGGGCCCTGGATCTTGCCGCTGCCGAACTCGCGTTCCTTGGTCTTGTCGGTATAGCGCGCGCCGAACTGCAGCGCGCTCAACGCCGGGAAGAAGGCCAGGTTCATCTGCCGGCGCAGGTCCAGCTGCGCGGCGTACTTGTCATCCTTCACCTTCTCCAGTTCGGTTTCGTACGCTTCGAACAGGTACTTGTCCGCGGCGTTGTACATGTCGAAACCGCCGGTGGTGCTCGGCACGGTCTCGCCGCCGTTGCTGGTCCAGCGCGTGCGCGACGGCGCGTAGGCCACGTGCTTGAGGTTGGCGTAGTCCGAATCCTTGCGCGCGCCGGAATAGCCGACCAGCGCGTCGATGTCCCAGCCACCCACCTTCCAGTCCAGCTTGCTGCTGAACTGACGGTAGTCGGTGTTGGCGTTGCGTTCCTTGCTGAGGATCTCGTGCTGGGTGGCGGTGTAGGACACGTCCTTCAGCACGGTGATGCCGTAGGCCGACAGCGTGTCGCTGTCGTAGTCGTGGATGGTGTCCAGCGTGCTGCGGCTGGACGCCGAGTACGCCGCGGCATCGTACTCGTCCTCGTGCGTGTCATAGCCGCCGAGCATCGCATCGAAGCTGAGCGAGAACGTGTCGCTGGGCTTGAACTGCAGCGACGCGGTGGCGCCCCACTGGTCCTGCTCGTTGAGGTAGACGCGGTCGCCGACCTTGTCCTGGAAGATGATGCGGCTGGTCTCGTCCTTGTCCATGCGGTCCTGCACGACGATGCCGGCATCGCGCGCCAGCACGGCGGCGGCCTGCGAACCACGCGTGCCCGACGCTTCCAGGAAGCGGCCCATGGGACGGAAGTTGATGCCCGAGTTGGAGTCGGTGCGGTTGGTGCGCTTGGCCTTGGAGAACGACACCAGGCCGCCCCAGTCACCCCAGGTGTCACTGGCGAGGAAGGAGATCTTCGGGTCGATCTTGCCGTTGATCGAGTTGTGCGAGGCTTCGGCCGAGACACTGAACTTCGGCTCGGGGAAGTCGAACGGCTTGGCCGTTTCGATGTAGACCGAACCGGCGATGCCACCTTCCTCGTCGGCGGCGGTCGGCGACTTCTGCACGGTGACCGTCTGCACCACGTCGGCGGCGAAGATGTCCAACTGCACATCGCGCCCGCCACTGCCCGAAGCGGTGGCCAGGTTGTTGATCGAGACCAGGGTGAACTCGCTGGGCAGGCCGCGCACGCTGACCTTGCTGCCCAGGCCCTTGTTGCGCTCGATGGTGACGCCGGGCATACGCTGCAGCGCTTCGGCGAGGTTCTGTTCCGGGAAATCGGCGACGTCGGTGGCGACGATCGAATCGGAGAAGCCGATGTTGGCGCGCTTGAGGTCGACCGCGCGTTCCAGGCTCTTGGCATAGCTGCCGGAGACGGTGACGGTGTCCAGCTGCTGCAGCTGTTCGCGGGTATCGCCATCGGCGGCTTCTTCAGCCATTGCATCGAGGGGCAGTACGGCGAGGCCGCCGATCAGCACCGCATGCACGGCGCGGGACAAAAGCTTCGCATGGGGGGCCGCAGCGGCGGCCTCCCGGTTCTGGTAACGCATCGGATGATTTCCCGGTTCCCTGTGGTGACTTACGCCGCGCCTGCCCGTGTTCCGTGGGTGCAGGCCCCTGCGCCGCGTTGCCGACGTTCGGCGGGCACCGAGCCTAGGGGGGAATTGTTAAGCCTGTGTTGCGCTGCGGGACGGACGACGACCAAACCACCAGCCACCGAGCAGCTGCACCGGCAGCGACACCAGCAGGGCGATGGCGAACCAGCGCGGGAAATCGCCGCCCATCACCCACAGGCCGTAGCCGCTGCCGAGTACCAGCAGGGTCCAGATCGAGGTGCCGTGCGCACGCGGCCAGCACGGTGCGTAGTAGCTGGCAAAGGCGATGCCGGCGATGCCGCCGAGCACGGTGAAGGCCAGGTCCCAGCCCAGTTGCGCTTCGCTGCCGGGGTGCAGGCCGAACAACGACGGCAGCCAGCCGCCGGCGCTGCTGACCAGGGCCAGCGCGAGCAGCGCGCCGACCAGGGCGACGACGGACAGGAAAACGGTCTTGAGCATCTCGGGCATGCCGTCATTGTACGGCGCTCCGGGCTGCGCAGAGTCGAGCTTGCTCGACTGCTCTGTTCCGTGCGGCTGCAGTCGAGCAAGCTCGACTCTACAGGGGCTCAGGCCTTGCCGGCGGTCTGCAGCGCGGCGAATTCCTCGTCGCTGAACAGCCGCGAGCGCACCAGGAAGCGCACGCCCTCGCCGTTCTCCAGCGAGAACATGCCGCCGCGCCCGGGCACGACGTCGATGATCAGCTGGGTGTGCTTCCAGTATTCGAACTGCGAGGGACTGATATGGAACGGCGCGCCGCCGATTTCGCCCAGGCAGACATCGCGATCACCGACGATGAAGTCGCCCTGCGCGAAGCACATCGGCGAGGAGCCATCGCAGCAGCCGCCGGACTGGTGGAACATCAGCGGGCCATGGCGCGCGCGCAGCCTGTCGATCAGCTGCAGCGCCGCGAGGGTGGCGATGACCTGGTGCGGAAGTTCGTTCATGAGTGCCTCGTCCGGGGTCAGAGCCCTCCACTCCTGGCGGAGTGGGAGGGAACCGACCCCTTGCAGGGTACCGTTGCACGGCCGCCGCGTCCGCGGGAGAGGGGGACGGGCGCGGCAGCCATGCGCGGGATGATCAGGCGGCGAAGTCCAGCACCACGCGGCCCTCGATGGTGCCGGCGTGCATGCGCGCGAACACCTCGTTGATGTTTTCCAGGCGGTCGGTGCTGACCGTCGCCGCGACCTTGCCTTCGGCAGCGAACTGCAGCGATTCCTGCAGGTCCAGGCGGGTGCCGACGATCGAGCCGCGCACGGTCACGCCGTTCAGCACCATGCCGAAGATGTCCAGCGGGAAGTTGCCCGGCGGCAGGCCGTTCAACGACACCGTGCCGCCGCGGCGGACCATGCCAAGCGCCTGTTCAAAGGCCTTGGGCGATACCGCGGTGACCAGCGCACCATGCGCGCCGCCGATCTCCTTCTTCAGGAACGCGGCCGGATCGGTGATGCGCGCGTTGACGGTGACCTGCGCGCCCAGCCGCCGGGCCAGGGCCAGCTTGCCGTCGTCGACATCGATGGCCGCCACGTTCAGGCCCATTGCACGTGCGTACTGCACCGCCATGTGGCCCAGGCCGCCGATGCCGGAGATCGCCACCCAGTCACCGGGCTTGGTATCGGTGACCTTCAGGCCCTTGTAGACGGTCACGCCGGCGCACAACACCGGCGCGATCTCCACGAAGCCCACTTCCTTCGGAAGCAGGCCGACATAGTTGGCATCGGCCAGTGCGTACTCGGCGAAGCCGCCGTTGACCGAGTAGCCGGTGTTGCGCTGCGTTTCGCACAGCGTTTCCCAGCCACCCAGGCAGTGTTCGCAATGGCCACACGCCGAGTACAACCAGGGGATGCCGACCCTGTCGCCTTCCTTGACGTGCCCTACCCCGCCTCCCACGGCCACGACGTGCCCCACGCCCTCGTGGCCGGGGATGAATGGCGGGTTCGGTTTCACCGGCCAGTCGCCCTCGGCGGCGTGCAGGTCGGTGTGGCAGACGCCACAGGCCTCGATTCTGACCAGGACCTCGCCCGCCCCCGGGCGCGGTACCACGACTTCCTCGATGACCAGCGGCTTGCCGAACTCACGGACGACGGCAGCCTTCATGGTTCTATTCATGCGGGTTACTCCGTAGTGCGCTTGCAGACAGGATGGCGCCGGCCCCATGCCCGCGCCTTGATCCCGATCAATCCATCAGAAGAAGCCCAGCTTCTTCGGCGAGTAGCTGACCAGCAGGTTTTTGGTCTGCTGGTAATGGTCGAGCATCATCTTGTGGTTCTCGCGGCCGATGCCCGACTGCTTGTAGCCACCGAACGCCGCGTGCGCCGGGTAGGCGTGGTAGCAGTTGGTCCACACGCGCCCGGCCTGGATGGCGCGGCCCATGCGGTACAGGCGCGAGGCATCGCGGCTCCACACGCCGGCACCGAGGCCGTACAGCGTGTCGTTGGCAATCTGCAGCGCTTCTTCCTCGGTCTTGAAGGTGGTCACCGCCACCACCGGCCCGAAGATTTCCTCCTGGAAAATGCGCATGCGGTTGTGGCCCTTGAACACGGTGGGCTTCACGTAATAGCCGCCGGCCAGTTCGCCGCCGAGTTTGTTCTGCTCGCCCCCGATCAACACTTCGGCGCCTTCCTGCTTGCCGATGTCGATGTAGGAAAGAATCTTCTCCAGCTGCTCGGACGACGCCTGCGCGCCGATCATGGTGTCCGGATCGAGCGGGTCGCCCTGCCTGATCGCGGCCACGCGCTTGAGCACGCGTTCCATGAAGCGCTCGTAGATCGATTCCTGCACCAGCGCACGCGACGGGCAGGTACACACCTCGCCCTGGTTCAGCGCGAACAGCACGAAGCCTTCCACCGCCTTGTCGAGGAAATCATCGTCCTCGGCCATCACGTCGGCGAAGAAGATGTTGGGTGACTTGCCGCCCAGTTCCAGCGTCACCGGGATCAGGTTCTGGCTGGCGTACTGCATGATCAGGCGGCCGGTGGTGGTTTCCCCGGTGAAGGCGATCTTGGCGATACGCGGGTTGCTGGCCAGCGGCTTGCCCGCTTCCAGGCCGAAGCCGTTGACGATGTTGAGCACGCCCGGCGGCAGCAGGTCGCCGATGATCTCCATCAGCACCAGGATCGAGGCCGGGGTCTGTTCGGCCGGCTTGAGCACCACGCAGTTGCCGGCGGCCAGTGCCGGGGCCAGCTTCCATGCGGCCATCAGCAGCGGGAAGTTCCACGGGATGATCTGCCCGACCACGCCCAGCGGCTCGTGGAAGTGGTAGGCCACGGTGTCCTTGTCGATCTCCGAGAGGCTGCCTTCCTGCGCGCGTACGGCGCCGGCGAAGTAGCGGAAGTGGTCGACCATCAGCGGGATGTCGGCGTTGAGCGTTTCGCGGATCGGCTTGCCATTGTCCCAGGTCTCGGCGCGCGCGATCAGCTCCAGGTTCTGCTCGATGCGGTCTGCGATGCGGTTGAGGATGTTGGCGCGCTCGGTGGTGGAGCGCTTGCCCCAGTCATCCTTGGCGGCGTGCGCGGCATCCAGCGCGGCCTCGATGTCTTCGGCATTCGAGCGCGCCACCGAGGTGAGCACCTTGCCGGTGATGGGCGTGGTGTTGTCGAAGTACTGGCCGCTGCGCGGGGCCACCCACTGGCCGCCGATGTAGTTGTCGTAGCGGGGCTTGAACAGGGCGCTGGGGTCGGCCGGGTCGGTCGAGGGCGAGGCAACGGCATTCATCGTGGGCACTCCTTGGATGGCCCGGACAACCCGGGGCCTGCCTCCCCTACCGCAACGAGCGTGCCAACCGCGCGCGTGCTGCGGCGCGTCACGGGCTGCGGCAGCGCAGTTGCTGGCGGCCCCCGCGTGGAATGCGGCGGCGCACCAGCAGTCGTCATCGCAACTGAAGCGCGGATGTGCTTTTAATCGGAACAGTGCCCGCAACAACTGTCGCAGAATGCGACACAGGAGCGTCAGGGTGTCCCAGCCGATTCTTCCCGAGCGCGTAGGTGGCGCGCGTCGTGCCTTCTTCGAGCGCGGCGCATCGCCGGCCGGGGCGGTGCCCGATGCCATCCTGCAGTCATGGCGGCGCTGCCAGCGCCAGGGCCTGTCGGTGGACGCGCGTCCCGACGTGGCCCCGGTACCCGAGCTGTCGCTGCGTGAACTGCGCCAGCGCCGCGAGCGCCTGTGGCGGCTGGCCCGTCCCGAGCTGGAAGGGCTGGCAAGCTCGCTGGCCAGCAGCGATGGCATCGTGCTGCTCACCGACGAGGAAGGCTGGGTACTGGACGCCGAGGGCAGCAACAGCTTCCTCGACCGCGCCGGACAGGTCGCGCTGATGCCGGGGGTGCGCTGGGACGAAGGCACGGTCGGTACCAATGCCATCGGCACGGCCATCGTCGAAGGCCGTGCCCTGCAGGTGCGCGGCGGCGAACACTTCTTCGCCCCGCACGGCATCCTGACCTGCTCGGCCACGCCGATCTTCGATCCGTTCGGGCAGCGCGTCGGCGTGCTCGATATTTCCGGCGATGCGCGCCACGCCCACCTGCATGCGCTGGCGCTGGGCCGCCACGCGGTGGACCAGATCGAGCACCGCTATTTCGCCGACGGGCTGGATGACTGCGAGCTGCTGCACCTGCATGCGCAGCCGCTGTTGTTGGGCAGCCCGCGCGAAGCCCTGCTCGGCTTCCGCAACGGCCGGCTGGTGGCCGCCAACCGGGTCGGCCTGGGATTGTTCGGGCTGGACCGCCACGACATCGGCCACGCGTCCTACGAGGCCCTGTTCGACCAGCCGCTGTCGCGCCTGCATGACGACGGCATGCTGCTGGACCGGCAGGGGCGTGCGCTGTACGGCCACAGCGACGGCAGGCGGCACACGCGTGCCGCTGGCGCCGTGGTTGCGCGCACGCCCCGCGTGGCCCCTGCCGCCGCCGCGCCCGCGCTGCTGGCGGCACCCGGCACGGTGCTGGCGGCGCCGGTGCAGCAGCAGCTGCGCCAGGCGGTGCGGGTGCTGGATGCGGGGCTGCCGGTACTGGTGCAGGGCGAAACCGGCACCGGCAAGGAAGTCTTCGCGCGCGAGCTGCATCGCCGCTGCGCGCGTGCCGGCCAACCGCTGGTGGCGGTGAACTGCGCGGCACTGCCTGAAGGCCTGATCGAAGCCGAACTGTTCGGCTACGAGGAAGGCGCGTTCACCGGCGCGCGCCGGCAGGGCAGTACCGGCCTGCTGCGGCAGGCGCAGGGCGGCGTGCTGTTCCTGGATGAGATCGGCGACATGCCGTTGGCCCTGCAACCGCGCCTGCTGCGCGTGCTGCAGGAACGCGAGCTGTCGCCGCTGGGCGGTGGCCGCCCGGTGAAGCTGGATTTCGCCCTGATCTGTGCCAGCCACTGCGACCTGCAGCAGGCCGTGGCCGAGGGGCGCTTCCGGGCTGATCTCTACTACCGCATCGCCGATCATGTCGTGCATCTGCCGGCCCTGCGTGAGCTGGACGAGCGCGGTGCCCTGCTGCAGGCGCTGTGGTCACCGATGGCGCAGGGCCGCGTGCTGCAGGCGGAAGTCCTGCAGGTGCTGCAGCGGCAGCGCTGGCCAGGCAACCTGCGCCAGCTGCAGGCCTGCCTGCGCACGCTGGTGGCGTTGAGCGACCCGGGTGAGCAGATCACGCCTGCGCACTTGCCTGCCGAACTGCTGAAGGTGCCGATGGTACAGGCGGCCAACGCCAGCACTGCATCGGGCGGGCTGCGTGACATCGCCGAGGACGCGATGCGGCAGGCCCTGCAGGACGCCGACGGCAATGTCACCGCCGCAGCCAGGCAGCTGGGCATCAGCCGCAGCACCCTGTACCGGCGCCTGGGCCAACCCGCCGCGCGCTGAGCACGCGCGGCGGGCCTGGTAGAGTCGAGGGGTCTGCAAGGGGGATGGCGACCCGCCACCCGAGCCACACCCCCCCAAACACCCCCCCCCCCCCCCCCCGGGGCCGCGGGCCCCCCCCCCCCCCCCCACCCCCCCCCCCACGCCACGACGCGACGGCCGTCGCGCAGGGGCGACGGCCACCCGCGCGCCGGTCAGCCGGCCAGCACCGCTGCTTCGCGGGCCAGGCGCTCGATGCTGTCCCAGTCGCGCGACTGCATCAGGGCCGCGGTGGTCAGCCACGAACCGCCCACGCACAGCACGTTGGGCAGGTGCAGGAACTGCGGCGCGGTCTGCGCGCTGATGCCACCGGTCGGGCAGAAGCGCACATCGGCGAACGGGCCGTGCCATGCCGACAGCAGCGGCGCGCCGCCGGACTGTACCGCCGGGAAGAACTTGAACGTATCCAGGCCGGCCTCGAGGCCGAGGATCAGTTCCGAACCGGTGGCCACGCCAGGCAGGTAAGGCAGGTCGGCATCGCGCGCGGCCGCGTACAGCGACGGCGTCGCACCGGGCGACACCGCGAAGCGCGCGCCGGCGGCCTTGGCCGCGTCCATCTGCGCCGGCGTCAGCACCGTGCCGGCACCTACCACCGCATCGGGTACCGCTTCGACCATCGCCTTGATCGCGTCCAGCGCACGCGGCGTGCGCAGGGTCACTTCGATCACCGGCAGACCACCGCGGAACAGAGCCTGTGCCACCTGCACCGCATCGTCCACGTCATCGGGGGTGAACACCGGGATCACCGGTGCAAGTTTCAGTACCGCACGTACGCGCGGATCAGCGCCGGACATCGAATCGCTCCTCGCCCACCAGGGCCAGTACGTCAGCTTCGCTGACGGGGTTGAAATCGCCGGGGATCGAGTGCTTCAGTCCACCGGCGGCCAGGCCGAAACGCACGGTGGCGTCGGCATCGAAGCCGGACAGGATGCCATGCAGGATGCCCGCGGCGAATGCATCGCCACCGCCGATGCGGTCGACGATGCCCTGCAGCTGGCGCACCGGTGCCTGGGCGCGGGTGCCATCGCGGCCCAGCAGCAGCGCGCCCAGCGCATGGTGGTCGACGCTGTGGGTCTGGCGCTGGGTGCACGCCATCCACTGCAGCTGCGGGAAAGCGGCAAACGCCGCAGCGGCCGCGGCCTCGACCTTGGCCACCACGTCGGCCTGCTCGAAGCGCTGGCCGAGGATGACTTCGATGTCGCGGTAGTCGGCGAAGACGATGTCGGCCTGGGCGAACAGCTCGTGCAGGATCGCCTGCGCATCGCCACCCCAGCGCTGCCACAGCTTGGGCCGGAAGTTGCCATCGAAGGACACGCGCACGCCCAGCGCACGCGCCGCGCGCGCCGCCGCCAGGGTGGCCTGGGCCACGTCGGGGCCGAGCGCCGGGCTGACCCCGGACAGGTGCAGCCACTGCGCGCCCTGCAGCAGCACCGGCCAGTCGTAGTCGGCCGCGGTGCTGCGCGCGAAGGCGGAGTCGGCGCGGTCATAGACCACTTCGCTGGCGCGCTGCACCGCGCCGGTGGTCAGGAAGTACAGGCCCATGCGCCCGTCCGGGTCCTGCCGCACGCTGCGCGTGTCGACTCCGTGCCGGCGCAGTTCACCCAGCACGTGGGCACCCAGTGCGTTGCCGGCCACGGTGCTGACCATGGCGACCTCATGTCCAAAGCGGGACAGCGAGACACCCACGTTCGCTTCCGCCCCGCCCACGTGCACCTGCAGCTGCGGCGACTGCATCAGCAGTTCGTTACCCGGTGCGCCCAGACGCAGCAGCAATTCCCCGAAACATACGACACGACCCATTTCCGCTCCCTTACGCTGGCCGCCAGCAGCAACTGCTGGGCGGCGTGGAATCGCGCCACGCACCCGCGTGGCGGCTGACCATCGGTGTCATCAAGAAGCCGACCGGCCGTGGGCACAGCCTATCAAACTGTCGGAACCATTGTCCCGCAAGCGTCTTGGAGACATTACAGGTCTGTTGCGGTGCAAGATGCCGCCGAGGGAACGTGCTGTTACCGTCGGCTCTGACCAGCGGTGTCATTCCGCTGAAACACTCGCGAGACCAGACCTTTGGGAGAGGGGAAAGGCATGCATTCTCGGAACCACGCAAAAAAGACACCGGTTACCTTGCTCGCCATGGCGGTCAGCCTGGCCCTGTCGGCAGGCGCCGCTGCCCAGCAGCAGAGCGAGGCGCCCAGCGCCACCAACCTGGATACGGTGAACGTCACCGGCTACCGCGCCAGCGTGGAGAAGGCGCTGGACATCAAGCGCAGTGAATCCGGCGTGGTCGATGCCATCGTGGCCGAAGACATCGGCAAGTTCCCCGACCTCAACCTGGCCGAGTCGCTGCAGCGCATCCCGGGCGTGGTCATCACCCGCGAGGCCGGTGAAGGCCGCAACATCTCGGTACGTGGCCTTGGCCCCGATTTCACCCGCGTGCGCATCAACGGCATGGAAGCGCTGACCACGGTCGGCGCCGGTGACCAGAGCGGCGGCACCAACCGCGGCCGCGGCTTCGACTTCAATGTGTTCGCCTCGGACCTGTTCTCGCAGCTGATCGTGCGCAAGACCGCCTCGGCCGACATCGAGGAAGGCTCGCTGGGTGCCACGGTCGACCTGCGCACGGCGCGGCCGTTCGACTACGACGGCTTCACCTTCGCCGCCAGCGGCCAGGCCAGCTACAACGGCATGGCCGAAAAGGCCGACCCGCGGCTGTCCGCGCTGATCTCCAACACCTTCGCCGATGGCACCTTCGGCGCACTGCTGTCGGTGGCCTACTCCGAGCGCCAGGCGCTGGAAGAAGGCTCCAACACCGGGCGCTGGGCCAATGGCCCGAGCAACGGCAACTTCTCCGCCGCCTCGCCGTTCACCGCGGCGCGCGCAGCCGATGTCTTCCACCCGCGCTTCCCGCGCTACGTGCAGATGGAACACGAACAGAAGCGCCTGGGCGTGACCGGCTCGCTGCAGTGGAAGCCGAGCGATGCCACCGAGATCTCGCTGGACGCGCTGTACTCCAAGATCGACGCCACCCGTGACGAGCAGTACATCGAAGCGATCTCCTTCAGCCGCGGCACCAGCACCACGCCGCGCCTGGTGGGCAAGCCGAGCACCATCGTCAAGAACGGCGAGATCCGCGACAACGCGCTGCTGTATGGCGAGTTCGACAACGTCGACATCCGTACCGAGAACCGCCACGACGAGTGGAGCACCGAGTTCAAGCAGCTCAGCCTGAACGGCCAGCACCGCTTCGGTGATGATTTCACCCTGTCCGGAAAGGTCGGTATCTCGCGCTCCAAGCACGAGAACCCGGTGCAGACCACGGTCATCATGGACAAGTACGACGTCAAGGGTTACAGCTACGACTACCGTGGCAACAGCCGTTTTCCGGTCATCAACTACGGCATCGATCCGACCGATCCCAGTGGCTGGGAACTGGCCGAGATCCGCCTGCGTCCGCAGTACGTGGACAACGATTTCGACACCGGCCAGCTGGACTTCAACTGGAACATCAGCCCCGGTTTCCGCCTGAAGGGCGGCGTGCTGGCCAAGGACTACACCTTCAAGACCACCGAACTGCGCCGCGCCAGCGAACTGGCCGTGCCCACCTTCGCCGATGGCACGAAGATCGTGCCGGTGGACCTGACCAGTCAGGCCGGCCTGAAGGGCATCCAGGGCAGCCCGTCGAACTGGGTGGTGCCGGACCTGGATGCGATCGCCGAGCAGTTCGACATCTACAGCAACAGCGGCACCTTCGCCGTCGCGCCGCGCGCCAACAACGTGCGCAGCGTGGAAGAGAAGGACCGCGGCGCGTGGTTGATGGGCGAGTTCTCCACCGAGCTGGGCTCGCTGCCGCTGTCGGGCAACTTCGGCGTGCGCTACGTGCGCACCAAGCAGTCGTCCACCGGCCTGTCCACGCTGTCCACCGGCACGGCGCAGACCACCGTCAGCCGCAGCTACGACGACACGCTGCCCTCGTTCAACCTGGTGGCCGAAGTCACCCCGGACTTCCTGATCCGCCTCGGCGCGGCCAAGGTGATGAGCCGCCCGGGCCTGGGCAGCCTGACCCCGGGCGCGACCGTGGCCGTGGCCGGCGGTGCGCGCACCATCTCCAGCGGCAACCCGACGCTGGACCCGATCCGCGCCACCAACGTCGACCTCGGCTTCGAGTGGTACTTCGCCGAAGGCGCGATGGCCGGCATCGGCCTGTTCTACAAGGACATCGAGAGCTTCGTGCAGACCACCCGCGAAGTCCGCCCCTTCAGCGACAGCGGCCTGCCCGAATCGCTGCTGGCCGGTACCGGCGCGTCGGCCAGCGATGACTTCACCTATACCCGTCCGGTGAACACGCCGGGTGGCGAACTGCATGGCGTGGAAGCCAACTACACCCAGCCCTTCAGCTTCCTGCCCGGCAAGTGGTCGAACCTGGGCGTGCAGTTGAACTACACCTGGGTGGAATCGAAGATCCAGTACCTGAACTCCGCTGGCCAGCCGGTGATGAAGACCGACCTGACCGGTCTGTCCAAGTCGTCCTGGAACGCGACGCTGTTCTACGAAGGCGAAACCTTCGCCGGCCGCGTCTCGGCCACCAACCGCGATGACTACCTGACCCAGGCACCGGGCCAGGAAACCGGCTTCAACCTGGATGGCTACCACGGCATGACCGGCACCACGGTCATCGATGCGTCCATCCGCTACAAGATCAGCGAGCAGCTGGAACTGAGCCTGGAAGGCATCAACCTGACCAACGAAGCGTCGGACGAGTGGGTGTACTCGCCGCTCACCGGTCGCCTGCCGCTGCAGTACACCGAAACCGGCCGCCAGTTCCTGCTGGGCGTGCGCTACAAGTTCTGACCGCTGACGCGGCGGCGTGCAGTCACACCGCCCCACTTCGAGTGCAACGAAGAAACGCCGCTGCAGCTGCTGCGGCGCAAGATGCCGCGCGCCCTGTGCTTTGTTACGTTCACGCGTGACCAGCGGTGTCAGCAAGTCGTTGCACCTGCGTCGTACCGGAGGAGGCCGGTACGAACGCTAGAACGCCTTCGCAACGCTTGAGGACACCCTGGGAGGGGATTTCAGATGGATTCGTCGCTCGCGCTTCACCGCGGCCGCGCGCCGCTCACCGTGCTTGCCCTGTCGATCGGACTGGTGCTGAGCCACACCGCGCATGCACAGCAGACCCCGGAAGCGGCTGCTGCCGCCCCCGATGCGGTCGACCTGGACAAGGTGGAGGTCAAGGCTACCTACCGCGAAAGCCTGCAGCAGTCGCTGGATGAAAAGCGCTACAGCGTCGAGCAGGTCGATGCGATCTACGCCGAGGACATCGGCAAGTTTCCCGATCTGAACCTGGCCGAATCGATGCAGCGCATCGCCGGTGTCTCCATCGACCGCGAAGGCGGCGAAGGCCAGCAGATCTCGGTGCGCGGCCTGGGTTCGGATTTCACCCGAGTGCGCATCAACGGCCTGGAAGCGCTGTCCACCGCCGGCAGCGGCACCACCGGCGTCAACCGCAGCCGCGGCTTCGACTTCAACACCTTCGCCTCCGAACTTTTCAGCCGGGTCAAGGTCAACAAGACCCAGTCGGCGCAGATGGACGAAGGCTCGCTCGGCGCCACCGTCGACCTGCGTGCATCGCGGCCGTTCGATTTCGAAGGCTTCCAGGCCTCGCTCAACGGCCAGTACGGCTACAACGAACTGTCGCGCTCGAAGGACCCGCGCGTGTCGGCGCTGCTGAGCAACACCTGGGCCGATGGACGCTTCGGTGCGCTGATGTCGGTGGCGTGGAGCAAGCGCACGATCTTCGAGGAAGGCTACAACCCAGTGCGCTGGGAGCACGGCAACTACCGCAACTCCAACCAGGCCACCGCCGCCAACAACGGCACCTACGGCTTCTGCAGCCCGGCCGGCTACGACCCGCAGACGCCGCGCAACCCGGCCGCGAATGAAACCGCGCAGGGCGTCGGCAGCGCCGCCAACCAGGCGCGCAGCAACGGCTGGGGCAGCTACGGCATCGATGCCACCCACTGCGGCACCGGCATCGACCGCCCGGAAGCGACCGCCGGGAACATTGCTGCCTACGAGACGGCCACCAATGCGTGGATCCCGCGCTACCCGCGCTACATCCGCACCGAGCACGAGATCGAACGGCTGGGTGTCACCGGCGCGCTGCAGTTCCGCTTCAGCCCGGACAGCCTGCTCAACCTCGACCTGATGTATTCGAAGCTGGACAAGGACCAGCGCGAGGATTCGATCGGCGCCAACCTGCACCGCACCGCGCAGTACGGCGGCAAGACCCAGATCGTGGTGCGCGAGGCGCAGGTGGATGCGCAGAACCGGCTGGTCTACGGCGTGTTCGACAACGTCGACTTCCGCACCGAGTCGACCGCCATCGAAGAGAGCACCGAGTTCAAGCAGGCCAGCCTGAACTTCGAACACCGCTTCAACGATGCGCTGCGTCTGGATGCGCTGGTCGGCCACTCCTCGTCCAGCTTCGAGCGGCCGGTGTTCTCCATGGTCAGCTTCGACAACAGCAACCTGGATGGCTTCGTGCTGGACATGCGCAACGGCGCCAGCATGCCGTCGATGACCTTCCCCTTCGCGCTGGGCGATGCGGCGTCGTGGCAGTGGCTGGGCTACGGCACCGCGCCGGTGAATGCCAACGGGACCGCACGCGGCGGCAACATCAGCGAAGTGCGCCTGAACCCGCAGTACGTCGACAACAGCTTCGACACCGCCAAGGTCGACCTGACCTTCAACGTGTCGCCCACCTTCACCCTGCGCGGCGGCCTGGCCTACAAGGACTACGGCATGCGCACGCAGGAGTACCGCAACATCAGCTATGGCCGCATGTCGCAGGCGCTGCCCGACGGCGTCGGCGTGGGTGACCTGTCCACCACGCTCGATGGCTTCGGCAAGGGCCTGGACGGCAGCACGCCGGGCAGCTGGCTGATCCCCGACTTCAACCGCATCGCCGAGCTGCTGGACATCTACTGCAACTGCAACACCGGCACCCTTGGCGGTGACTACCGCCTGGCCGGCGTTGGCCACTTCGGTGCATCGAACAACAACTTCGACGTGACCGAAAAGAGCTACGCCAGCTACCTGCAGCTGGACTTCAACACCGAGCTGTGGGACCGCCCGTTCCGCGGCAACCTCGGCCTGCGTTACGTGCGCACCGAGATCGACGCCAGCGGCTACGCGCCGTGCCAGGCGGCCAGCAGCAGCGATCTGTCGGCAGCCTGCGAACCGTTCCTGGGCGTGGCCAGCGCCACCGCCGATGCCGGCGAGCGCCTGCTGGTGGCCACCACCGTCGGGCACCGCTACGACGACTGGCTGCCCTCGCTGAACCTGGCCTGGGACCTGACCGACAGCGTCGTGCTGCGCTTCGGTGCGGCCAAGACGATGGCCCGGCCGACCCTGTCCAACCTCTCGCCCAGCGTCAGCGGTGGCCCGACCAGCTTCCTCGACGAGGACCGCTACTACTCGATCAACCTGGGCAACCCGAAGCTGGATCCGTTCCGCTCCACCAACTACGACCTGAGCGCGGAGTGGTACTTCCAGGAAGGCGCCCTGCTGTCGGCGGCGGTGTTCTACAAGGACATCGAAACCTACGTGCAGCGCACCCGCCTGCTGACCACCTGGGGTGACATGGGCTATTCGCTGGACCTGCTGCCGGCCGGCTTCAGCCCGAACACGCTGTTCAACGTGCAGAGCTACTTCAACACCCCGGGCGGTCCGTTGAAGGGCTATGAGCTGACCTACCAGCAGCCCTTCAGCTTCCTGCCCGGCTTCTGGAAGAACTTCGGCGTGCAGCTGAACTACACCCACGTCGATTCGAAGATCAAATATCTCTTCAGCTCCGGCAGTGGCGACACCATCGTCACCACCTATACCGAGAACGACCTGCTGAACCTGTCGCCCAACTCGTACAACGCCACCGTGTACTACGACGACGGCCGCTTCAGCGCACGCGTGTCCACCAGCTACCGCGATGCCTACATCAACCAGATCCTGACCCAGGAGAACGTCTGGGACCTGGACGGCAACCAGTACGCCACCGCCGACGTCACCGGCAAGTACAGCGTCAAGAACGTGGATTTCAACATGTCCTGGAAGTTCAACAAACAGCTGACCGTCAGCTTCGAGGCGATCAACCTGCTGGACAGTGCCGACGAACGTTACGTCGATTCAGCGCTGTCACTGCCCGACCGCTACACCCACACCGGGCGTCAGTACTACCTGGGGCTGCGATACAAGTTCTGAGCGCACGCCCTGCCCCGCCGTACCGCACCGCCGCCATGCCGCTGCACCGTCGAATGCTGCTGAAAGGAAGGTTCCATGCACCGTACCGCTTCTGTCCTGCCCCGCCCGCGCCGTCGCCTGCTGGTGGCCGCGCTGTCGCTGGCCACCGCGCTGCCCGCGCTGGCCGCACCGTCGCCGACGCTGCTGTTCCACGTCGACGCCAACCAGGGACTGACTGCCGTGACGGCGCAGGGCGAAGCGGTGCCGAACTTCCGCGACAAGGCGGCGGTGGTCGATGACGGGGCACGCGGCAAGGCCATCCAGTGGGAGGACGATGGCGTGCTGGCCTGGGATGCACCGGGCAACATCCAGGCCCAGCGCGGCACCCTGGCCTTCGACTGGCGCCCGCGCTACGCGGTGGGCGAAGCGCCGTTCGTGATCTTCCGCGTCGGCTATGCCGACCACAGCAGCTGGGACATGGCCTGGCTGCGCATCGACTGGAACGGGCACGGCTTCGATGCCTTCGTCACCGATGCCAACCTCGCACGCAGCCGCGTGTCGTTCCGCATGGATACGCCGCCGCGGCCGGAGCAGTGGCTGCACCTGGCCTTCGCCTGGGACGAGGACCAGGGCGTGCGCCTGTTCGTCGATGGCCGCGAAGTGGCGCGTGCACAGGCGACCGGTGACTACGATGCTGCGCTGGACCAGCTGGGGCTGGCCGGGCGGGTGATGGCGCCCTACCAGGTGCAGAGCCGCTACAACTTCCTGCGTGGCAGCGATTTCCAGCACATCCGCGTGTACGACCGCATGCTCGACGCCCCCGCCGTGCAGGCACTGGCGGGTGGCAAGGCGCCGGCCAGCGCGGTGGCGCCGGCCAGCGACGAGCGCGCGTGGCGCCATCGCTTCGGCTGGGAAGGCGCGGCACCGCCGGCACTGGCGTCGGCCGGTACGCGCATCCGCAAGATCGAGTTCGCCGATACGCGCGACCACAAGGCGTGGATGTGGAAGGCTACCGACGGCATCGCGGAAACCACCTGGCCGGGCGTCTACAACCGCTCGCGCCTGCCCGGCCGCAACGACTACTTCCAGCTGCCGGACTGGAACACCTACGTGGAAAGCGGCCAGCACCTGGACCTGACCCTGCCGGCCGGCGAGACGGTGAACCGCATGGAGATCCGCGGTGCGGCCTTCGGCAGCCTGGCGCATGGGCCCGATGCCGAGCATGCCACCGAGGTGCTGGCCACGCGGCCGCGCGGCGTGGTGCGCAGCGTGCAGGACATTCCCGCGCAGCAGGGCGGCGTGCTGCGTTTCAGCAACGTCGAACAGGAAACCCCGATCCAGGAAGTCTGGGCCTACAACGTGAGCGAGGGCGCCGAGCCGGAAGGCACGGTCAAGCAGACCTACGTGATCGACAGCCAGGCCCTGCCCGACTACACCAACCTCGATGCGCTGCGGCACTACATCGATGGCCGCTTCCCGGCCGCCGAGCGCAGCACGGTGATGGCCCTGCCCAAGGGCGCAGGCTCGCGCCGCCGTGGTGCCGACAGCCTGCCGACGCGGCCGCGGCCGATCGTGCACGTGCTGATTCCCTCGGGCGTCGGTGACGCGCCGGCCAACCAGCCGTTGATCCGCAGCTGGGCCTACAGCTGGGAAAACATGCATGACGGCCTGGACGGCGTGGCCATCGACCTTCCCGCGCTGGACCTGCCGGCTACCCACGACGGACTGATTCCGCTGAACCTCCGCATCAAGGATCCGATCTGGCCGGCGCGCGACATGATCGATGTTTCGGTGTCTGTGCAGCCGGGGCAGAAGCGCACGCTGTGGCTGGACCTGCGCGACCGCATCCTCACCCCCGACAGCCTGTGGCTGAGCATCGCCTCGGCCGCGCCGGGCTTCGATGCCGCCGCGCTGGACGGCGCGCAGATCCGCCTGGTGTTCAAGCCGCGCGCCGAAGCGCTGAAGGAACACGTGGCCGACCGCTTCAACCAGGTGCGCGACAACTGGGGCTTCCTGGTCGAGGAACACACCACTTCCAAGCGCCAGCGCCTGTATGCGCGCGTGTACGCCGACCTCAGCGACCTGCTGCGGGTGGACCCGGACCACGAGCTCGGCCGCCTGTACTGGAACTACATCAGCTACAACAGCCAGGGCCGCCCGCCCTACACCGCACCGGCCGTGCCCAAGGGCGTGCCGGCGTGGGCGTTCAACCAGGTGCAGGACCTGGCCCAGGTACGCCAGTTCGTCGACTGGTGGATCGACGAGCGGCAGGTGGCTTACGGCGATTTCGGCGGCGGCATCTCCGATGATTCCGACCTGACCCAGCAGTGGCCCGGCCTGGCGCTGATGGGCGTGCAGCCGGATCGGCTGAACGCCTCGCTGACCGCGCTGTCCGATGCGGTGTACCGCAATGGCATGTTCAGCAATGGCCTGAGCACCATCGAGACCGACGAACTGCATTCCTACGAGGAAGGCATCAACACCAACAGCGCCATGCTCTACCTCAACTGGGGCGACCCATTGACCCTGGAGCGCCTGATGGAAACGGTCAAGGCCTTCGACGAGCGCATCATCCTGCGCAACCCGCAGGGCAACCTGTTGTTCTCCAGCAACTGGTTCGGTGGCAACAAGGTCTACCGCGAGCCGAACTGGCAGTGGCAGAAGCCTTATTCCTTCCCGGTGCTGCACCCGGCGTTCCTGCTCGGCCAGTACAACGCCGACCCGACCGGCCGCAAGCTGGTGATCGGCCTGGCCGATGGCTACCTGGCCCACGCCGGCACCGACGAGAAGGGCCGCTTCACCCTGCCCAACGAGATCAACTGGGCCACCGGTGCCACCCGTGGCGGCGAGTTGAACAACGGCTCCGGCGGCGGCGACACCATGCATACGTTCTGGGCCGCGTGGCGCTGGACCGGCGATGCGAAGTACCTGCAGGCGCTGGACTACCGCGTGGCCCGGGGCGGGCCGGGCGCGCTGGCCAACCTCGGCGAGAACTACGTCGACGTCCTGGGCCGGCAGCAGGACTGGTATCCGAAGCTTACCGCCGAGGCCGATGCCGGCAAGACCGGCTTCGCCAGCCTGATGGCCTGGCAGGCCAGCGGCGATACGAAGTACATCGACGCGCTGCACGCCGACGGCCTGCAGGCCAAGGTGCAGCGCGCCTACATGAACACCGAGGGCCACTGGTGGTCCGACCGCGTGGAAGCGCCCAGCGAGTTCCTGCAGCGCGCGCGCCTGGGCGGCATCGCGCTGAAGCGCAACCAGAGCTGGCCCGGCCACACGGTCAGCTGGCGCTTCGACCGCGACGGAGCCGCCGAGCAGGTTGCCCTGCTGGTGCACGCGCCGTCGCGCGAACGCTTCACCGTGACCAGCCATAACCTGGGCACGCGCACCATCGCCGCCGACATGACCGGCTGGAACGTGGCGAGCGGCACCTGGCGCGTGCGCAGCGGCGTGGACGCCGATGGTGATGGCCGCATCGACGGCACCGCCGCCGAACGCAGCGTGCAGCTGGAAACCAGCGCCTCGGTGCCGATGCAGTTCCGCCCGGGCCGCACCGAGGTGTTCGAGTTCGAGCGGATCAGTGCCGGCACGCCGGTGGAGACCCGCGCGGACCTGGGCATTGGCCGTGGCGATGTGCGGGTGGATGGCCGCCAGGTGCACGTGACCGTGCACAGCCTGGGCCATGCCGGCAGCGGCGTGGGCGTGGCGGTGCTGGAGGATGCGCGTGGCCGCGAGATCGCCCGCACCGAGGTGCCGGCCATGGCCGCACCGGTGGATCTGCAGCCGAAGACGGTGGTGGTGTCGCTGCCGCTGCCAGCGGGTGACCGCAGTGCCCTGCGGGTGCGCGTGGCGCTGGCCGATGGCGGCGAGGAAGTGACCCGGTTGAACAACGTGGCCGACGTGCCGCGTTGATGGGAGGCGGCGCCGCCGGGCATGGCCCGGCGCTGCCTGGGGCGTGGCGCGGTCAGGCCGCGTCGGTCTCCATCATCTTCACCCGGCGCTGGTACCAGCCATCGTCGAGTGGATCGAACACGGCGCTGCGTTCCATCACCCCCTGGTACACATGCACCGACACTGCCACGTCGGTATCGCTGGCGTTGCGCAGCGTGTGGTACTCGTGCGGCGGGATCAGGCTGCCGGCGCTGCCGCGGTAGCCGTACAGGGCTTCCTGCGCGGCGAAGCGGTGGCGGTCGCCCTGCCGTTCCAGCAGCGCATACGGGGTGACAATCAGCTCGCCCTGCCAGACGCCTTCCACGCACCACATCGCATCGTGGTCGTGCAGCGGCGTGCCCTGCCCCGGGCCCCAGCACATGGCGATGACGCTGTAGCCCAGGGTGGGGCTGCGGTGCAGTTCGCGGCGTGCGTAGTGGCGGTCCACCGGGCGGCGCACGCACGGCGGCAGTTCGATGAGCGGATCGATGATGGCCTCGCGCAGCACCTTCTGCAGGGCGTGGGTGATCAGCGCCGGATCCGCCAGGCAGACCGCGCCGTCGATGGCCGCCAGCAGGCGATCCCGGCCCGTGAACGGCAGTGGTGTGAACGTCGCTCCCATGTCGGCCAGTCTAGGCGAGCCGGGTTAACAGAATGTTTTCAGACCTTCATCTTTTCTAGATAATGCGAATTGCGACAACTTTAAGCGCAATTGGACGCAATTAAGCGATATTGCCGCCATCATGGCAGCAGCAGTGCGCGCAGCTCCGGCACTTCGCGCGCCAGTTCCGTGGCCACCAGGGTAGCGAACACCCGCGCGCCCTCGTCGCCCAGATGGGTGTAATCGAAGGCCTGCTTGGCCTGCCCCATCGGTTCCAGCGCGGCGTTCTGCACCGAAGCTGGCGCGCCGGCCAGGGCCGGGCTGGCGCCGACCGTGCTGCCGCCCAGGGCGCTGGCCACCTGCGCCTGCGTGGCGGGTGCCTGCGCAAGCCGCATCGCCGCTACCGGCCCCAGCGCCTGCACCAGGGCGCGGCTGCGGCCATGCAGGTCGACCAGCGGCACCTGCAGTTCGCGCGCCACCGCACGCACGCTGTCGGCCCACGGTGCCAGGTCGTCCACCAGCACACCATCGGCGAACTGGCGTCGGGTCAGGGGGGTCAGCAGCACCGGTTTGGCGCCGGCCGCGCGTACCTGCTGCACATAGCGGCGCAGGTTGTCGGGGAACTCATGCTGCAGGTCGGTCGAGCGCCCCGGCTTGCCAGGCTGGTCGTTGTGGCCGAACTGGATCAGCACCCAGGTGGCGGCGTAGCCCGGCGTGCGCATCTCCGCCTCGACCAGCGCCCACGAACCCTCGGCGCGATAGTTGTAGGTGCTGCGGCCACCGCGCGCCAGGTTCAGGCAGGCGGCGAACGAGGTCACGTGGTCGGCGCAGAAGGCCGGGCCCCAGCCGCCCTGCACGGCGGTGGTGGAATCGCCGACCAGCACGATCTTGCTGGCGCGGATCGGCGTGGGTGCCGGGCGGTCGCTGATCGACGGGTCGACCGCGGCGTGGGCCGCGCCGGCCACGGCCAGGGCAAACAGGACAGGCAGCAGGCGCATCTCAGGCAGTACCTCGTTGCAGGAAGGGGACGCGCTGGTAGAGCTCGCGCTCGCCACCGCGCGGGTCATCGGCGCCGCGGCTGCGCACGTCGAACAGCATCGTGCGCCGCTGCGGCAGGGTGTACGGGGCCCAGTCCGCCAGCCCGGCGTGGTTGGGGTCGCCATGGCGGGCGAAGGCGATCAGCGCGTCGCTCATGGTCGCCGCCAGTGCACATGCGTCTTCGCCACCGCCGGTGCGCGCCGTGGGCAGGCCGGCGTTGTCGAACACCAGCGGAATATCCAGGGTGTGGAAGGCGCGCAGGCGCCCCTCTTCCACCGGCGAGGGCCAGTCGAGCTGGTAGGACCAGGTCGGCGCCGCCGTGGCCGGCTGCCGCGCACGCGCTTCCAGCTCCTCCACCGCGCCACGCCAGGAGCGCCCGGCGGTGGTGGCGGCGAAGAACACCTCCGACGCCGTGTAGTGCGGGTACAGGCGGCGATAGTGCTCGATCACCACCGACGGCAGCAGATCGACGAACTGCTGTTTTTCCAGCTGCGCCGGCAGGGTGTTCCAGTCCAGCCCGAAGCTGCCCGGGTCGTTGCCGAGGAAGGCGCGGGTTTCATCGTGGGTGTTGCCGATCACCATCGGGATGGCGGCCGACTGTGCCGGTGCCTGTGGCCAGAATGGATGCACCGGCAGCACCACCTCGTCCAGCACCGGCCCGAAGTACAGCGCGGTGTCCTCCACCCGCGACGGATCGCGGGCGCGGGTGGCTGCAAGCAGGTCGGCCGCTGGCAGGCGCAGCAGCGCGGCCAGGTCCGGCGCGTGCACCGCCTCCATCGCCACCGCCGCGCGCTGGGCGGCCGCGCGTGGGCCGGCGGCGGTGACCTGCTGGCCGCTCATCGTCCACGCCCGCTGGAACAGGCCGCATGCGGCCGGCATCGCCATCAGCGTGGCGATCTTGGCGCCGCCGCCGGACTGGCCGAACACGGTGATGTTGCCCGGGTCGCCGCCGAAGGTCGTGGCGTGCTCGCGCACCCACTGCAGCGCCTGCACCAGGTCCAGCTGGCCGGCATTGCCGGACGCGGCGTAGCGGGGGTCGCCCAGCGCGCCCAGGTACAGGTAGCCGAAGGTGTTCAGGCGATGGTTGAGGGTGACCACCACCACGTCGCCGCGCCGGCACAGCGCGCTGCCGTCGTACAGCGGGTCGCTGCCGGAGCCGTTGTTGAAGCCGCCGCCATGGATGTAGACCAGCACCGGCCGCCGCGCGCGCGCATCCAGCGCCGGCGTCCACACGTTGAGGAACAGGCAGTCCTCGCTGCCGGGGCCTTCGGCGCCCCCCTGCGCTGCCGCCGCGCCGTACTCCAGCGCGTCGGCGATGCCGCGCCAGGCCGCTTCGGGCCGCGGCGGCTGGAAGCGGTAGGCGGCCGTGTCCGCGCCGTAGCGCAGGCCGCGGAACACCAGTACGCCCTGTTCGCGCTGGCCGCGCACGCGCCCGCCACGCACCCGTGCCAGCACCTGGGTGTCATCGCGCGGGCCGGGTGCCGCCAGCGCGGCCGGCAGTGCCGCCACGGTGGCCGTGGCCAGTGCCCAGCGCGCGCTGTCGCGCAGGAAACGGCGGCGCTGCACATCGTTCGGCGCGGTGTTCATCGGCCCCCCCGGGGTCGGATCCCCTCGCCAGAGGAGAGGGGCTCTGACCCCACCCCCGTCTCACCCGCAGCTGCCAGCCACGCCTCCGCCAGCAGCGGCCACACCGCCAGTGTCGACCCCGCCGGCACGCGCATCCCGAAACCATGGCCACCGTGGGCGAACAGGTGCAGCTCGTGCTCGACCCCGGCGTCGGCCAGCGCCGCAGCCATCAGCTCGCTGTTGTGCACGCTCACCACGCGGTCGTCGTTGGCGTGGATCAGCAGGGTCGGCGGCATGTCCGCGCGCACCTGCTGCTGCATCGAGTACTGGGCGGCCAGCGCCGCATCGGGGTGCTCGCCGAGCAGGCGCCCGCGCGAGCCGCTGTGCGCATGCGCGCCCATGTCGATGACCGGATACACCAGCACCGCGCGGGCCGGGCGCGCGCTCAGCCGGTCGATGGCATCGCGTGCCGGGTACACCGCGGTATCGAAGCCGGTGGCCAGCCGCGCGGCGACGTGGCCGCCTGCGGAAAAGCCCATCACCGAGACGCTGCCGGCATCCAGACCGCGCCGCGCGGCCTGCCCGCGCACCACCCGCAGCGCGCGCTGCGCATCGGCCAGCGCGGCCTGGCGGTCGCGGCCGGGCTGCGGCAGGCGGTAGCGCAGCACGAACAGGGTGTAGCCGGCGCGGTCCACCCATTCCGGCACCAGCGCACTGTCTTCCTTGTCGATCACCACGCGCTGGTAGCCGCCGCCGGGGATGACCAGCAGCGCGCGCCCGTTCGGCCGTGCCGGTGCATGCACCAGCAGGTAGGGCGCATCGACCTGGTCGACGTAGCGGTCGGGGTGCGCCGGGTCGATGCTGCGCTCGACCACCCGCGCCGGCCGCGCCGGGCCCTGCTCGCCGGGAACCTGGCCGTCCGGCCACAGGGCGATCCGCTCGCCAGCCAGCTCCTGGCCGCGGCGTTCGTTGTCGCGCGGCGGCGCGGCGGTGGAGGTCAACGGCAGGGCCAGCAACAGCCCGCACAACAACAGCACGACAGGACGCAGACGCATGGCAGGCAACGGCTCCGGCAGGACGGGGACAGGGTGTCTGGTGCATCCGGTGGCAGCACGTGATGCGCTGCGGCTTGCACGATGACACCGGTTTACCATATACACCTCCTGCAGACGCTGTCGATGGGCAGTGCAACAAACACAGGGAGACCGTTCTTGAGCAACGAACACGGCACACATGGGCAGACGCCGCCGCCGGACGATGCGGCCGCGATCGCCCAGGCCTTCACCACCGCCCGCCGCGCCGGGCAGTCATTGGCCGCATTCCCGGGCACCATCCCGGACACCCTGGTGGGTGCCTACCAGGTGCAGGACCTGGCCATCGCCGCCTGGGATGACCGCGTGGTCGGCTGGAAAGTGGGCTACATCGCCGCCGAGCGCCGTGATGTCTCCGCGGATGACCGCCTGCTGGGCCCGGTTTTCTCTCGTCAACTGAAAAATGCTACCGGTGGAACAACGGACATTCCGGTGTTCGTCGGCGGCTTTGCTGCGGTCGAAGCGGAGTACGTGCTGGAGCTGTTGGAGGACGCTCCGGCCGGACAACTGCACTGGTCGCCGGAACAGGCTGAAGCCCTGCCCGCGCGCCTGTACATCGGCGTGGAAGTGGCCAGCAGCCCGCTGGCCACCATCAACGAACTCGGCCCGCGCGTGGTGGTGTCCGATTTCGGCAACAACAACGGCCTGGTGCTGGGGCCGGAGATCGTCGACTGGACCGCACGCGACGAAACCTCGCTGCGTGCCGAGACGCTGATCGAAGGCGAAGTGGTCGGCACCGGTGGTGCGACGCGCCTGCCGGGTGGCCTGCGCGCCGCCTATGCGTTCGCGCTGTCCCGTTCGGCGCTGCGTGGCCGGCCGCTGCGCAAGGGCGACCTGATCGCCACCGGCAACGCCACCGGCATCCATGACATCACCGCCGGGCAGACCGCGCTGGTGCGTTTCGCCGGCTTCGGCGACATTGCCTGCCGGGCCGTGCCAGCGGGATGACCGCCGGCCAGCCCTGGTGAACACGCGCGGGAGGGCGCAGATGATCACACGACGTAATTTCCTGGCCGGTGGCGCTGCAGCCCTGGCCACGCCGATGCTCGCGGCCTGTGGCCGCGGGCCGGCCGCTGGCGTGGACGGCGGCACCCTGCTGACCGCCACCGACGTGCACGTGGCCGACTACCCCACCGTCACCGCGGTGAAGTGGATCGGCGAGACGCTGGAACGCGAGACCAACGGCCGCCTGCGGCTGCGCCAGTACCACTCGGGCCAGCTTGGCCGCGAGTCGGAAGCGATCGACATGGCCCGCTTCGGTGCCATCGACATCACCCGCGTCTACGCCGGTGCGCTGAACAACGCCTTCCCGCTGACCCAGGCGCTGTGCCTGCCCTACGTGTTCAAGTCGGTGGCGCACCAGCGCGCCGCACTGGACGACGGCGTGGCCGAGGCCGTGCTGCGCGGTTTCGAAAGCCGCGACCTGGTCGGCCTGGCGATCTACGATTCCGGCGCGCGCTGCTTCTACAACACCAAGCATCCGATCGTTTCGCCGAAGGACCTGCATGGCCTGAAGCTGCGCGTGGCCTCCTCGGACATCTTCATCCAGCTGATGCGCCTGCTCGGTGCCAACCCCACGCCGATGTCGCTGGGCGACACGTTCTCGGGCATGGAAACGCACATGATCGATGGTGCCGAGAACAACATGCGCAGCTTCCACTCCAGCCGTCATTTCGAGGCCGCGCACTACTGGTCGCAGAGCGATCACTCCTACGCGCCGGACGTGCTGCTGATGTCGCGCGCCAGCTTCGAACGCCTTTCGCCGGATGACCGCCAGCTGCTGCTGCACACCGCGCGTGCTTCGGTGGGCGTGATGCGCGAACAGTGGGATGCATCGGAAAGCATTGCACGCCGCGCGGTGCTCGACTTCGGGGTGAAAGCCAATGAAGTGGACATGCCCGCCTTCCGCGCCGCGGCCCAGCCGCTGCTGAAGGAGTACCTGCAACAGCCGGACATTGCCGCGCTGGTCGACCGCATCCGCGCTGCCTGAGGAACCTGCCATGACCGAGACCTTGCCGCCCGCCGCCGGGCCGGGACAGCGCCTGCTGGACCGCATCGCCGACATCGCCATCTACTGTGCCGTCGCCGCCCTCCTCGGGCTGGTGGTGGTGCAGGGCTGGCAGGTGTTCGCCCGCTACGTCATCAACGATTCGCCCAGCTGGACCGAGCCGGTCACCCTGCTGCTGCTGGCCACGGCGATGAGCCTGGGTGCGGCCTGTGGCGTGCACACCAACCGCCACTTCGGCTTCTTCCTGCTGCACGCCTACATGGGCCCCGGCCTGCGCCGCGCGGTGGACGTGCTGGTGCAGCTGGTGGTGGCGGTGCTGGGCGGCTTCATCGCCTTCTGGTCGGCCGACCTGCTGCTGGACGGGATGGACATCAAGACCGCCGGCGCCAACCTGCCGCAGAGCATCAACTACCTGCCGCTGGCGGTGGGTGGTGCGCTGATGGTGCTGTTCGCACTCAACCGTGCGTGGAAAGCGCTGCAGGCCAGCGACGCTGGCAGCGACGACGCTGAAGGAGATCGTTGACCCATGGGCATCACCATCCTGTTCGCCGTATTCGCCGTGCTGCTGCTGCTCGGCGTGCCGGTGGCCTACGCACTGGCCGCGGCCGCGCTGGCCACCCTGCTCTATCTGGACATCCCCAGCATCGTGCTGGTGCAGCAGATCTCGGCCGGCACCGGCTCGGCCTCGCTGATCGCCATTCCATTGTTCATCTTCGCCGGCGAGATCATGATGCGCGGCGGCATCTCCGAGCGCCTGATCGCACTGGCGTCCTCGCTGGTCGGCCGCATGCGCGGTGGCCTCGGCCAGGTGTCGATCCTGTCGTCGCTGTTCTTCGGCGGCGTGTCCGGCTCGGCCATCGCCGATGTCTCGGCGGTCGGCGGCACGATGATCCCGCAGATGGTCAAGCGCGGCTATGACCGCGATTTCGCGGTGAACGTCAGCATCACCGCCGCGCTGGTGGCGCTGCTGGTGCCGCCTTCGCACAACCTGATCCTGTTCTCGGCCGCGGCAGGTGGTGGCCTGTCCATCGCCGACCTGTTCGCTGCGGGCATCGTGCCGGCACTGTTGATGACCGTCGCCCTGATGCTGACCGGCTACGCCGTGGCACGCCGCCGCGGCTATGGCGTGGAAATCTTCCCGGGCTGGCGCGCGGTGCTGCTGCGCGTGATCTCCGCCCTGCCCGGCCTGGGCCTGGTGGCGCTGATCTTCGTCGGTATCCGTGCCGGCATCTTCACCGCCGTGGAGAGCGCGGCCATCGCCGTGGTCTACGCCCTGCTGGTGACCACCGTGCTGTACCGGCAGCTGCGCTGGCGCGAGTTCTTCGACACGGTCATCCATGCTGCGCGCAGCACCGGCGTCATCCTGTTCGTCATCGCCACCGCTGCGGTATTCGGCTGGCTGCTGGCCTACCTGCAGGTGCCGACCGCTGCGGTGGACTTCCTGCAGTCGTTCGCGCACAGCCAGTTCATGGTGCTGCTGATGATCGTGGTGATGCTGCTGCTGCTGGGCACCTTCATGGACCTGGCGCCGATGATCCTGATCTGCACGCCGATCTTCCTGCCGGTGGCCAAGGCCTATGGCATCGATCCGATCCACTTCGGCCTGGTGCTGGTACTGACCGGTGGCCTCGGCCTGGTGACGCCGCCAGTGGGCTCGGTGCTGTTCATCGGTACGTCGATCGGCAAGATCACTGTCGGCCAGAGCATGCGCACCATCTGGCCGTTCTGGTTCGCCGCGCTGGCGGTGCTGCTGATCGTCACCTTCTTCCCGCAGCTGTCGCTGTGGCTGCCGGCCGCGTTGCGCGCATGATCCGGCGCCGCGCGCTGCCGCTGCTGCTGGGTGTGGGCATGGCCGCCACGGCGGCCCATGCCGCGCCGCCGGCGGCAACGCCTGCCATCCCGGTGGGCAGCTTCAACGACGGGGTGAACCACTGGCGCAGCGGCCATGCGGACCCTTACGCACGGCTGGATCCAGAGCAGTACCGGGAGATCGCCGACAACCTGCTGTTGCTGCAACGCCGCTCCGGGGGCTGGCCGGTCAACCAGGACCCGCTGCGGGTGCTGGACGCCGCCGCGCGCGAGGCGGCCCGCGCGGCCCAGGATGAGGCCGGCGGCAGCTTCGACAACCGCACCACCTACACCCAGGTCGATTACCTCGCCGAAGCCTTCGCCCGCAGCAACGACCGCCGCTATCGCGACGCCGCACTGCGCGGTCTGGACTTCATCCTCGACCAGCAGATCCGCAGTTGTGGCGGCTGGCCACATTCGGTGCCGGCGCGCACCGATTACCACGACCGCATCACCTTCGCCGATGACGTCACCAGCGGCGTGCTGACCACCCTGCGCCAGGTGCAGGACGCACCGCGCTTCGCTTTCGTCGACGCCGCGCGCCGCGCGCGGGTGGCCGCGGCGGTGCAGCGCGGCGATGCCTGCCTGCTGCGCCTGCAGGTACGCCAGCACGGCCAGCCGACGCTCTGGGCCGGCCAGTACGATGCCACCACGCTGCAGCCGGCGCCCGGACGCAGATTCGAACTGGCCGCGCTGGTGACCGACGAAAGCGTGGGCGTGGTGCGCTACCTGATGTCCATCCCCGATCCGTCGCCGCAGACGGTGCAGGCCATCGAGGGCGCGCTGGCGTGGTTCCAGGCCAACGCCCTGCACGGCCTGCGCCTGCAGACCGTCGACGCACCGCCCGAACAGTTCGCCCACCACCGCAGCACCGTGGATCGCCGCCTGCTGGCCGACCCGGCCGCACCGCTGCTGTGGGGCCGTTTCCACGACCTGGCCGACAACAGCGTGGTGCTGGCCAACCGCCAGGGCGAACGCCTGCAGACCTATGAACAGGTCGGCCGCGAGCGCCGCACCGGCTACCACTGGTATGGCACCTGGCCGCAGGCCCTGCTCGACCGCGACGCGCCGGCCTGGCGTGCCCGCATTGGGCGCCCTGCCCCCTAACTTTGACACTGCACCCGCACCACGGAGGAACCCGATGCTGTCGCGCACCGCTCTGAAGTCCCTGCTTGCCGCCACCCTGCTGCTGGCCGTGCCCGCCCTCGCGCAGACGCAGGCGCAGGCACCCGCCACGTCGTGGAAGCGTGGCATCGAGAACCAGCGCCAAGCCGACCTCGGCGACGGCACCTTCCTCAACCCGGTGTTCGCCGGTGACCGCCCCGATCCGTCGGTGCTGAAGGACGGCCAGGACTACTACCTCACCCTGTCCTCGTTCGACGCCTACCCCGGCCTGCCGATCTGGCATTCGCGCGACCTGGTGAACTGGCAGCCGCTGGGCCATGCGATCACGAAGAACGTGGGCGCGATCTGGGCGCCGGACATCGTCAAGCACGAGGGCCGCTACTACATCTATTTCCCGGCCCGCACCGGCGACAGCCGCAGCAACTTCGTGGTCTGGGCCGACAGCATCAAGGGTCCGTGGAGCGAGCCGATCGACATCGGCCTGGGCGGCTACATCGACCCCGGCCATGCCGTGGGCGAGGACGGCAAGCGCTACCTGTTCCTCAGCGGCGGCGACTACGTGCAGCTGGCCGACGACGGCCTGAGCGTGGTCGGCACGCCGAAGCACGTCTACGACGGCTGGAAATACCCGGAAAGCTGGGACGTGGAGGCCTACGCCCAGGAAGGCCCGAAGCTCCACTTCCGCGATGGCTGGTACTACATGACCACCGCCGTGGGCGGCACTGCCGGCCCGCCCACCGGGCACATGGTGATCACCGCGCGCTCGCGCTCGATCCATGGGCCGTGGGTGAACGCACCCAACAACCCGATCATGCGCACCCAGTCGGCCGCCGAACCCTGGTGGTCGCGCGGCCATGCCACGGTGATCGAAGGCACCGACGGGCGCTGGTGGATGATGTACCACGGCTACGAGAACGGGTACTGGACGCTGGGCCGGCAGGCCCTGCTGGAACCGATCGAGTGGACCGACGATGGCTGGTTCGTGGCCAAGGGCGGCGACCTGGGCCAGCCCCTGCGCAAGCCTTCCGGGGAATCGGTGGGCCGCCATGGCATGGCCCTGTCCGATGACTTCCGCGGCAAGGCGCTTGGCCCGCAGTGGTCGTTCTTCAGCCCGGCCCAGGACGAGTACCGGCGGCTGGGCTTCAGCGGCCAGGGCCTGGTGCTGCAGGGCAAGGGCCAGACCCCGCGCGACAGCTCGCCGCTGACCGCCATCGCCGGCGACAAGGCCTACCAGTTCGAGGTGGAGATGGACATCGCCCCGGGTGCGGTGGGCGGCGCCCTGCTGTTCTACAGCGACCGCCTGTACGTGGGCGTGGGCAGCAACGGCGAGAAGTTCATCATGCACCGCTACGGCGAAGAGCGCCCCACCCGCTTGGCGGCCAGCACAAAGGGCGGCAAGCTGTGGCTGCGGGTGACCAACAACCGCCACATCGTCACCATCCACTCCAGCACCGACGGCCAGCGCTGGCAGAAGTACCCGGTTCAGATGGAAGTGTCCGGTTACCATCACAATGTGGCGGGCAAGTTCCTGGCACTGAAACCGGCGCTGTATGCGGCCGGCGACGGTGCGGTAACCTTCCGCAGCTTCCGCTATCGCGCGCTGGACTGAGCGCGCGCTGGAATCCCCAGACTTACCGGGTTCACTACATGTCAGTGCGCAACAAGAACGATGCCGCCACGCCGGCATTGGCGAAGGGCAAGGCCGCCACGATCAACGACATCGCGCGACTGTCGGGAGTATCGAAGAAAACGGTTTCACGGATCATCAACAACTCGCCCCTGGTGCGCAAGGACACGCGCGACAAGGTCGAGGCGCTGATGCGCGAGGTCGGCTACACGCCTGATCCGCTGGCCCGTGGCCTGGCCTTCCGCCGCTCCTTCCTGATCGGCATGGTCTACGACAACCCGACCGCCCAGTACATCGTGGACATGCAGTACGGCGCGCTGGACGCGCTGCGCGGTTCCAGCTTCGAACTGGTCGTGCACCCCTGCGACAGCCGCAGCCCGGGCTACATCGACGGCGTGCGCCGCTTCGTGCAGCAGCAGAAGCTGCACGGGGTGATCCTGGTGCCGCGTGCCTCCGAAGACCAGGCGCTGGCCGACATGCTGGAGGAGATCGGCTGCCGCTTCACCCGCGTGGCCGCGCTGCCGCTGGATGAAACCTCGCAGATGGTGGTCACCCACGACCGCGATGGTGCCGCCGAAGCGGCTGATTACCTGCTTTCGCTGGGCCACCGCGAGATCGCCCTGGTGACCGGCCCCAGCGCCTACCGTTCGGCGCACGAACGCACCGCCGGCTTCATCGACGCGCTGGCCCAGCGCGGCATCGAGCTGCCGAAGGACCGCATCATCGAGGCGGGTTACACCTTCGAATCGGGCGTGGCCGCCGCCGAGAAGCTGCTGCTGGGCAAGCGCCGGCCGACCGCCATCTTCACCGGCAACGATGAAATGGCCGCCGGCATCTACAAGGTGGCGCTGCGTGCGGGCATCAACATCCCGCGCCAGCTGTCCATCGTCGGCTACGACGACAGCCCGCTGGCCTCGCGCCTGTGGCCGTCGCTGACCTCGGTGCGCCGCCATACCCGCGACACCGGCCGCACCGCCGCGGCGATGCTGATCCAGCCCGACAGCCAGGCCGCGCTGCAGATCGCCAGCGTGCGCCCGCACCTGATCGTCCGCGACTCCTGCCAGCCGCCGGAGGATTGAGGCCGCAGGCCTCAATCCGGTAGGTCACGACCGTTGGTCGTGACACATCCAGGCATCAGTCCGGTAGGTCGGTGGGTCACGACCGTTGGTCGTGACACTTCGCCTGCCTGCCCCCCAACCACCTCACCCCACCCGGCCAGCCCCGCTATCGTGCGGCGCAAAATGACACCGGTTACCAACGTCGCTAGAATCGACCACGAACCGCGCCGGGGCCGAACCCTTCGGCCCGCCCCCTGCTCTGGAGAAGCCATGTACTGCAAGACCCACTACGCCACCCATCCCGACGCCATCAAGGGCGCCAGCAACGACCAGCTGCGCGAGCTGTACCTGCTCGACGGCCTGTTCAATGCCGGCCAGGTGACCCTGAAGTACACCCACTACGAGCGCTTCGTGCTCGGCGGCGCGGCCCCGGTCGATGCCCCGCTGGCCCTGCCGGCGCAGACCGAGCCGGCCTCGGCCGCCGGCCATCCGTTCCTGGAGCGCCGCGAACTGGGCGTGATCAACGTCGGCACCGGCACCGGTACGGTCACCGTCGACGGCACCGTCTACACGCTGGGGCCGAAGGACGGCCTGTACGTGGCAATGGGCAGCAAGGACGTCGTGTTCGCTTCGCAGGACGCCGCCAACCCGGCACAGTTCTACCTGGCCTCGACCCCGGCCCATGCGCGCTTTGAAACCAAGCAGCTGTCGATCAAGGATGCGGTGGCGCTGGACCGCGGCGCGCTGGAAACCAGCAACGAGCGCACCATCTACCAGTACATCGTGCCGGCCACCTGCCAGTCCTCGCAGCTGCTGCTGGGCCTGACCGTGCTCAAGCCGGGCAGCGTCTGGAACACCATGCCGCCGCACCTGCACGACCGCCGCAGCGAGGTCTATTTCTACTTCGACCTGGGTGCCAACGACCGCGTCTACCATTTCATGGGCGAACCGGACGCGCAGCGCCACATCGTCATGCAGAACAACGAAGCGGTGGTGTCGCCGCCGTGGTCGATCCACATGGGTGCCGGTACCAGCAACTACGCCTTCATCTGGGCGATGGGCGGCGAGAACCTGGATTACACCGACATGCACGTGCTGGACATCTGCCAGCTCAAGTAAGCCCTGCCCGGCCGCCGCGCACCGCGTGCCGGCGGCCGTCGCCGCATCCCCGCTCGCCTCTACCAAGGAACGCATACGCAATGGCTAATCCCTTCAGCCTGGAAGGCAAGGTCGCTCTGGTAACCGGTGGTAATACCGGCCTGGGCCAGGGCATCGCCGTGGCACTGGCCGCCGCTGGCGCCGACGTCGCCGTGGCCGGCATCGCCCCGCCCACCGAAACCATCGAAAAGATCACCGCGCTGGGCCGCCGCTGCCTGGCCATCGAAGCCAACCTGATCAGCATCGAGCCGGTGGCGCGCGTGGTACGCGAAACCATCGAAGGCCTGGGTGGGCTGGACATCCTGGTCAACAACGCCGGCCTGATCCGCCGCGCCGATGCGGTGGATTTCAGCGAGCAGGACTGGGACGACGTGATGAACGTCAACATCAAGTCTGCGTTCTTCATCTCGCAGGCCGCCGGCCGCCACTTCATCGAACAGGGCCACGGCAAGATCATCAACATCGCCTCGATGCTGTCGTTCCAGGGCGGCGTCCGCGTGCCGTCGTACACCGCCAGCAAGAGCGGCATCGCCGGCATCACCCGTCTGCTGGCCAACGAGTGGGCGGGCAAGGGCGTGAACATCAATGCCATCGCGCCGGGGTACATGGCCACCGACAACACGGCCGCCCTGCGTGCCGATGCGGACCGCAACAAGGCGATTCTCGAGCGCATTCCGGCAGGCCGCTGGGGCAACCCGGAAGACCTGGCCGGTGCGGCGGTGTTCCTGGCGTCGTCGGCATCGGATTACATCAACGGTGCCGTGCTGCCGGTCGATGGTGGCTGGTTGGCGCGCTGAGGCGCACGTGTCTGCGTAGTGCCGGCCGCTGACCGGCATCAAGGCGATGCGTCCATCGTTCATGAGGTTGCCGGCCAGCGGCCGACACTACCGGGGGCCCGCGATGCGAAGGCTGTTGCTGCTGTTGCTGCTCTCGTGCACCACCGCGCAGGCGGCGGCGGTGCGGCTGTTCATCGCGGGCGATTCCACCGCCGCCGAGTACGGGCCGGAGCGTGCACCGCAGGCGGGCTGGGGCCAGGCGCTGCAGAGCTACCTGGACCCGACGCGTTTCGAGGTACACAACCACGCCAGGGGCGGGCGCAGCACGCGCAGCTTCATCGACGAAGGGCGCCTGGAGGCGATCGCCAGCGAGCTGCGCCGCGGCGACGTGTTGTTGATCCAGTTCGGCCACAACGATGCGAAGTTCGAAGACCGCACGCGTTATACCGATCCGGACACCGACTACCCGCGTTTGCTGATGCGCTATGTGCAGGTGGCGCGCGACAAGGGTGCCACGCCTGTGCTGGTCACGCCGGTGGCGCGGCTGTTGTACGACTTCGGATCACTGCTGGATACGCACGCGCGCTACACGCTGGCAATGCAGCAGCTGGCGGCGCGCGAGCACGTCGCGCTGATCGAGTTCAACGACCGCAGCACGCGCTGGATCCGTGCGCTGGGCGAGCAGGGTGCGCGGCCGTACTTCCTGTTCGTGCCCGAGCAGAACAAGGCCGACGGCACTCATTTCAGCGTGGCCGGTGCCAATGCGGTGGCCTGCCTGGTGCTGCGCGAGGCGGTGCCGCTGCTGCCGGCGCTGAAACCAGCGCTGGTGCGTGACATCGACTGCGATGTGATGGGCGCAGGGCAGGGCGCCGATGCGCAGCGACCCTCGCAGGTGCTGCATGAAGACACGGTTGCACGCATGCAGCCCGGCCCGCATGGCGGCGCCGGGCCGACCACCGCGTACCCGTTCTTCGCCGATGCGACGGACCTGCCGTTCGTGCTGCGCAAGCGCGTGCTGCACAAGGGCGCCGGCATCGGCCTGCACCCGCAGCACAAGGACGAGATCTATTACATCGTGAGCGGGCAGGGCAGCTACGTGCTGGATGGCAAGCAGCACGACGTGCGCGCGGGCCACGCGCTGCTGACCCGCACAGGCAGCACGCACGCGCTGCAGCAGGTGGGGGAGGAGGATCTGGTGGTGTTGCTGGCGTACCCGCGTTGAACCGTAGAGTCGAGCTTGCTCGAATGCTCCTTATCCTGGCAAAGCGTCAGTCGAGCAAGCTCGACTCTACCGGCTCCGGGCCGAAGTGCTTCAGCCCCAACCGTGCCAGGTCTTCCGGCCGCTCGAAATAGGCTTCGTCGAAGGCGTGCAGGGCGGCCTGCTCATCCTCGGTCATCGCGCCGTACAGGTCGTGCAGCTGTTTGATCGCCGGGTCGTCCTCCAGCCGGTCCAGCAGCCCGCGCATGCCGGCCAGGATCGCGTGGGTCTGCACCGCGCCCATCGCCTGCAGCGCACGCAGCGCCAGCTGGCAGGTCGGATCGCCCCAGTTGCACAGGAACTGCATGAAGCCGCCGTTGTTGATGTCCGCTTCCATGCGCCACAGCGCCACCAGCTGCTGGTCTTCGTCGGACAGCGCATCCAGCGTCCACGCGGCCGCCTTCAGGCGCGCCAGCGCGGCCTCGTAGCGGTCATCCCACACCTGGTTGGGGATATCGACCACGCCTGCCTCGCGCGGCGGCAGCAGGGCGGGCCAGTTCACGCCCAGGCCGTTGGCGGTGGCAACCCAGTGCGCGCGCTGTTCGGCCGTGGCTTCGAATAGCGCGGGCGCCCAGCGCAGCGGCTGGCGGGTGCGGCGGCCATCGGCCAGGGTCAGCAGGATGAAGTCGTCGTTGAAGGCGACGTCGGTTACGCGCAGGCCGGCAAATTCTTCAGTCATGCCGTGCAGGATAGCGGCGCTGCCAGCCTACCCGGAAACTTCAAAACACCCGAACGCTTTTGAAGTTTAGTTGCATAAACTTCAAAAGCATGGGAGACTTTTGAAGGATAGGGGTGATCCCAGCGGAGATTACCGATGCGTCGCGCAGACATTGCAGGGCCGTTGCAGGCCTACCTCGTTCCCGTGGAAGGTCGGCCCAATCTGCTGGCCATGACGCCTCCTCCGACGCCTCGTCGGTTGCCTGAAGGGCATACGGGCTCGCGGCAGCGCCTCATCGCTGCAAATGCATCGCTGGACCGTCTGGATCAGGCGATGCGGCAATGGCCAGCCCCTGACATGGTGACCCGGACGCTCGCGCGACGCGAAGCCGTCCAGAGCTCCCAGATCGAGGGTACCCAGACCAACCTGGACGAACTGCTGGTGTTTGAGGTCACGCTCGGCCTGGATGGTCTGCCTGCCGATGTCGTGGTGACCGAGCGCTACGTGCAGGCACTGCAAGAGGGCCTTGATGCCGTGCGTGCCAGCGGTCGCGAGGCGCTCGATCTCGCACTGGTCAATCAGCTCCACGCGGTGTTGATGCAGGATGCCCCGGACGATTTTCCCAAGGGACGGTACCGCCAGGAGCAGGCCACCATCGGTCCGCTGGGGGGACGACCCGAGGATGCCCGTTTCATTCCTTCGCCGCCCGACCGCATCGACGCAGCGATGCGTGAACTCGAGCGCGCCATGTTGAAGTACGAGCCCGCCGAGGAAGAGCAGTTCGAACTCAACATCATCGCGCAGCTCGCGATTGCCCACGCCCAGTTTGAAACCATCCATCCCTACAAGGACGGCAATGGGCGCACGGGAAGGCTGCTGCTGCCGTTGATCCTCGCCGCCGAAGGCCACCCGCCGCTCTATCTGTCAGGCGCCTTGTTACGCAACAAAAGCGCCTACTACGACGCGCTCAACCAGGTCCAGCTTCGCGGTGAGTGGGGGCCATGGATGGATATGCTGTGCCAGGCCGTGGTCGAGTCTGCGCACGATGCGATTTCCATCGCCGATGACATGTCACGGCTCACTGCAGCATGGGAGATTGAACTTCAAGGCTATCGCCGCGACTCGGTGGCGCGCAGGCTTCCGCCCCTGCTGATTGGCCACCCGGTGGTGACGGCAGGCCAGGTGGCTGCCTTGCTGGGGGTCTCTGATCGCTCAGCCCTGACAGGGATCTACGCGCTTGAGGCAGAAGGCATCCTCGTCCCCGGTAGTGATCGCCGCTGGGGGCGCACCTATCACGCGCACGCGGTCCTGCAACGGCTCAATCAGCTCCCAACGGCACTTCCTGAGCGCCTGCGCTGAGCCTTCGCCTCACACATCCCCGCCGTCCGCCCAACCCTCACCCGTACCCGCCTGGAACACGCAGTCGTCGGCCTGCACGTCACCGGCCGGCAGGTGCGCCTGGTCGGCCAGCGCAGCGTATATCGGGGTGAAGTCCGGTGACGTCGCCTGCATCAGCTGCTCGAAGCTGTCGATGACGAAGTAGGTCTTCTGGAAGGTGTCGATGCGGTACTTCGTACGCATGATCCGCTGCAGGTCGAAGCCGATGCGGTTGGGCGCGGCCGATTCCAGCGAGTACAGCGATTCGCCCTTGGACGAGACGATGCCGGCGCCGTAGATGCGCAGGCCGTCGGCGGTGTCGATCAGGCCGAACTCCACCGTGTACCAGTACAGGCGGGTCAGGTTCTGCAGCGCGTCCGGGCCGATCGCGTGGGCTTTGACGCCGCCGCGGCCGTAGGCCTCCATGAAGTCGGCGAACACCGGGTTCATCAGCAGCGGCACATGGCCGAACAGGTCATGGAACAGGTCCGGTTCGGCGATGTAGTCGATCTGGTCCGGGCGGCGGATCCACCAGGTCACCGGGAAGCGGCGGTTGGCCAGGTGGTCGAAGAAATCCAGTTCCGGCAGCAGGCCTTCCACGCCCACCAGGGTCCAGCCGGTGGCCGCGCCCAGCACTTCGTTGAGCTGGTCGAAGCGCGGGATCATGTGCGCGTTCATGCCCATCTCGTCCTGCGCGTCCAGGAACTCCTGGCAGGCGCGGCCGACCAGCAGTTCGCGCTGGCGCTGGTACAGCGTGCTCCAGGTGGCGTGGTCGTCGGCGGTATAGGTCTCCCACGGCTGCTCGACGAGCGCGGTGGTGTACACCGGCACGTAGCCCTTGTCGGTCTGCTGGTGTTCGACGCGGCGGGGCTGGGCGAGGTCCATGGGGCACTCCTTGAAGGGATACCGGTGATGCTAGGGCAGGGCGCGCGCAACAGGGTTGCAAAAGTTGCGCGTAACAGGCCCCGTGGCGCAATATCCTTGCGTACTCACCGTGTTGCGGAGCAGCAATGGCCGGAGAAGTCCAGTTCGATCGCACGGATATACGCCTGTTGGCCGAGATCCAGCGTGATGGTCGCGCCACCAACGCGGAGTTGGCGACGCGGGTGAACCTGTCGCCGTCGGCCTGCCTGCGCCGCCTGCAGCGGCTGGAAAGCGAAGGGGTGATCGTCGGCTACGGCGCGCGCCTGGAGCCGCGCCAGCTGCGCCTGGGCCTGCAGGCCTTCGTTCGCGTGCAGCTGGAAAAGCACGACCAGGCCGCCATCGGCCACTTCGTGGACAGCGTGCAGGGCTGGGATGAGGTGGTGGCCTGCCATGCCCTGACCGGCGACATGGACTACCTGCTGCACGTCTACGTGCGCGACCTTGAACACTTCTCGCGCTTCCTGCTGGACAGGCTGCTCAACGCCGGCGGCGTGGCCGATGCCAATTCCAGCTTCGTGCTGCGCACGGTGAAGGGCTTCCAGGCGCTGCCGCTGTCGCAGCTGGAATGAACGGCCGCCGCGATTTGACGGCGCCGGGCGGGTAGCCGAGCATCACCGCCCTGCGCGCGCCGCAGCGTTCCTTTCCGGTTCCAGGCATGTCCGAACTCCAGCACCCGGTGCTTACCACCACCTTCCTGCCGCTGCAGCGCAAGTCGCTGGCGCGCTACATCGCCCATGGCACGCCGCCGCAGACCGCGCTGGAACAGGCCGGGCTGATGGCCGCGCAGCTGTGTCGCGCGCGCCTGCACACACCCGCGGAAATCGAGCGCCTGCTGCACGAGGCCTGCGCGCTGTTCGCCAGCCATGACGGCGTGGCCGCGCAGCTTGCCGGTGCCGGTGGCGGTGGCCAGCCGGAACTCGATGCCTGGCTGGCCGCGCTGGCCGCCCATGGCGTGCTGCTGGCTCCGGCGGAGATCCTGCAGGACTTCACTGAGCAGTCGCCCAGCGAGTACCCCGGCCTGGCCCTGCAGCAGGCCTGCCAGGAAACCCTGGCCGAACATGAGATCCGTTTCCCGGCCGCGTTCGCCAGCGATGATGAGGACGACGACCAGGACGAGGCCGTTGCCAGCGATGCGCGGGCGGTCGAACACCATGGCCTGTACACCTCCGAGCAGGCCCGCGTGCTGCGGGCGATCGCCGCCAACCCGGACGAACTGATCGACCTCGATGGCTACGCTGGTACCGGCAAGGGCCATCTGGTGCTGGCGCTGATGGACGCGCGGCCGGGCCGCTACACCTACATCGCGCCGTCGCGCGGGCAGGTCGAAGCCTTTCGCGCCCGCGTGCCGGCCAGCACGGCGGTGCGCCTGCTGACCCAGATCGAATTCGCCAACCGCGTGGCCCAGCACGCCGCGCGCAGTGGCCAGACCGGCGGTTTCATCGCCAGCTACCGACGCAGCACCCGCACCCCGCGCGAGATCGCCGGCCGCATCGGCCTGCAGGGCATCGGCGGGCGCAGCCCGGAGCAGGTGCTGCTGACCGCCTTCGAGGCCATCAACCGCTGGTGCGCCTCGTCCGCACCGCGCATGGCCTTCCAGCATTTCGACCGTTCGGTGCCGGCCGCGATGCTCGACGTGGCGCCTTACCTGGCGGCGGCCGAGCACGTCTGGCGCAGCATGTTCGATGCCGAGCTGCAGCGGAGCACGCTGCTCAGCCTCAGCCCCGCGCACATCGGCAAGTGGCTGGCGCTGCGCGGCGTCACCCCGCCACAGGACATGGGCATGCTGCTGGTGGACGAGGCGCACGATCTGAGCCCGTCGTGGAAGCAGCTGCTGGCCGGCCATGCGCCCGGCGTGGTCAGCCTCGGTGATCCGCACCAGTGCCTGTCCGGCACCGTGCCGCGCTGGGCCGCATCGAAGGTGCTGGAAATGCACCAGTCGGTGCGCCAGGGCAACCAGGTCGATGGTTTGGTCAACCAGACGCTGGCGCTGGACGGCCTGGGCCAGGACAGCGGTCCGTTCGTCGGTGCCGCCGACCGCGCCACCGGCGTGCTGCATTACCGCGACTGGTCGCAGGTGCCACGCGAAGGCCTGCGCATCCACGGCAACGTCGCCGATCTGGCCCTGGATGCGGCACAGCTGCACGCGCACGGATTGCGGCCCTACCTGCACCCGGCATCGCTGCGCGCGCTGCGCAGCGCGTTGCAGGGGCCGCTGGATGCATGGCGCCGTCGCGACAGCGGGTCGAACCAGACGCAGGAGCGTTTCCTGTCCACACAGGCCGGCGAAGGGCAGGGCGCACTGCAGGCGTTGTTCGCCTCCGCCGACCGCGTGCAGTCACTGCTGCAGGCACTGGATGACCAGGACACGCCCGCCGATGGGCGCGTGGTGCTGTGCCTGGCCGAACACGCGAAGAACCTGCAGTTCGACGTGGTCTCGCTGTCGCCGGGGTGCTTCAGTGCGGGGCAGGGCGCGCGCATCTGGCACAACCCGGTGCGCGCGGTGTACCTGGCGCTGACCCGTGCCCGCCGCCAGCTGCACGTGCCGGCCGATGGCATGGAACAGCTGCAGCACACCGCGGCGCTGCAGGAACAGGCGCGCCAGGCCCGCAGGCGCGAGCGGCAGCAGGCCAGCGGTTACCGGCCTGCGCGTTAGGACACGATCACGCGCCGCTCAGCAGCGGCGCGCCGCAACACTCAGCACTTGTCCTTGCGGCCCATCAGCTTGCCCAGGCGCGAGGGCTCATCGCACTTCGGCACCACCGGTGCCGCCGGTGCCAGTGCAGCGGCGCGTGCCTTCTGCAGCTGCAGGATCTTCGCGCGGATCTGCGGCATCGCTGCCATCGCGGCCTTCTCGCCTTCGAGGATGGCGGTGCCGCGCTGGCTGAAATCGGCGGCGCCGATGTCCAGCACCTTCGGCCGGATGACGATGTCGGCGCGTGCCAGTTCCTGCTCGCCCAGGCGCTGGCCCATGATCGAGATCGACTGGTTGACGATGCCCAGCATGCCGGTCGGCGCCTTGCCGCTGGCCTTGCTGGAGATGTCCACGGCGATGACGAACTCGGCGCCCAGCTGGCGCGCGGCATCGACCGGCACCGGGCTGACCACGCCGCCGTCGATGTAGTTGCGGCCACCGATCTTCACCGGCTCGAACACGCCGGGGATGCTGCTGGACGCGCGCACGGCCTGGCCGACGTTGCCGCGCACGAAGATCGCGCGCTCGCCGGTTTCCAGCTGGGTGGCGACCGCGGCGAACGGCTTCTTCAGCTTCTCGGCCGGGCGGTTGGCCACCTGCTCGTTGACGTAGTCCTGCAGCTTCTGGCCCTGCACCAGGCCGCCGGAGAACAGACGCACGTCGCGGATGCTGGCTTCATCCAGCGCCACGGCCTTGCTCTGCATCTGGAACGCGTCCATGCCGCTGGCATACAGCGCGCCGACCACGCTGCCGGCGCTGGTGCCTGACACCACCACCGGTTCGAAGCCGTTGGCTTCCAGCATCTTGATCACGCCGATGTGGGCAAAGCCCTTGGCCGCGCCGCCACCGAGGGCGATGCCGATCTTGATCGGCTTGGCTTGCGGTACCAGGGTCGGCTGCGGCGGCGGAGTGGGGCGGACCTCTTCGCCACCGCAACCGGCCAGCAGGCCGAGCAGGGCGACGGACAGCAGCACACGGGGGCGGAACAGGCTCATCGGCAATGCGCTCGGGGCGCCGGATTCAGGAAAGGGCGCCAGCATACCGAAGGATGCAAAATCCATGGGTAGCGCCGGGCCATGCCCGGCGGATGGTTCAGGTGCCGCTGTGCTCGCCGGGCATTGCCCGGCGCTAAAGTGCAGGGTCAGAACCGGTTGTCGCCGCCCAGCGTGCGGCCCAGGCCGCCCAGGATCGAGCCTTCGCCACGGCTCTGGCCGCCACCCTGCGGCGCGGCCATCCACATGCGCCCGGCCAGGCGCGAGAACGGCAGCGACTGCAGCCAGACCTTGCCCGGGCCGGTCAGGGTGGCCAGGAACACGCCCTCGCCACCGAACAGCATGCTCTTGATGCCGCTGACCCGGCGCACGTCCATCTCCACCGTCGGGTGGTAGGCCACCACGCAGCCGGTATCGACGTCCAGACGCTCGCCGGCCGCCAGCTCGCGCTCGACCACGCAGCCGCCGGCATGGATGAAGACCCACCCGTCGCCTTCCAGCTTCTGCATGATGAAGCCCTCGCCGCCGAACAGGCCGGTCATGATCCTGCGCTGGAACTGCACGCCGATGCGCACGCCGCGCGCGCCGGCCAGGAAGCTGTCCTTCTGGCAGATCAGGCGTCCGCCGTGCTGGTCCAGCTTCATCGGCAGCACCGTGCCGGGGTAGGGCGCGGCGAAGGCGACCTTGCCGCGGCCGGTGCCGGTCTGGGTATAGACGGTGGCGAACAGGCTTTCGCCGGTCACCACGCGGCGGCCAGCGGCCATCACCTTGCCCATGAAGCCGCTGCTGGCCTGCGAGCCGTCGCCGAACACGGTGTCCATCTGCACCGTGGATTCCTTGAACATCAGCGCGCCGGCTTCGGCGATCGCGCTTTCACCCGGGTCCAGGCCGATTTCCACGAACTGCATTTCATGGCCGACGATGCGGAAATCGATCGGATCGCCGTGGCCGCCGCTGCTGCTGACGGTTTCAGTCGTGGCCGGTGCTGCAGCGGGCAGGACCGGCGGTGCCGGGGCGGGTGCGGCAGGCGCTGCCGCTGCCGCAGACCCATGCAGGACGCTGATTTCGGACACGGGTGTCCACCCTTCCATGCCCTGGCGCCAGGCCAGCGCGTGCGGGTTGGCCTGCGCAAAATGGCGCGCAGCGTCCTCGTCGAGCGGGCCGATCCGCTCGGCCTGGCCGGCGGCATGGAAGTACCACTGGGTCATCGCAGCAGCTCTGTGGCAAGGGGAAATGCCGAGTGTAGCGGCCCGCCGGGGGCACCGCCGGTGAGGGGCCATGAACGATCGGCATTTGCGGCGTAGGTGCTGTATTGCAACAATTATCTGGTAGCGCCGTTTCACTACCCCTCCAAACACAGCCTACCGCCATGTCTCCGACCCGCACTTTCCGTGGCCGCACTCCGGTCGCGCGTCCCCTCGTTGCCGCTCTTTCCGCCCTGCTGCCGCTGGTAGCAGCCGCCCAGGAAACCCCCGCTGCCAAGGATCCGGTTGCCCTCGATGCCCTCCAGGTCACCGCGCAGCGCCGCGTCGAGAACGCCAAGGACGTGCCGGTCGCGATCACCGCGATCCAGGGCGAGAAGCTGGATGTGCTCGGCTCCGCCGGCGACGACATCCGCTTCCTGTCCGCGCGCGTGCCGAGCCTGAACATCGAATCGTCGTACGGCCGTGCCTTCCCGCGCTTCTACATCCGCGGCCTGGGCAACACCGACTTCGATCTCAACGCTTCGCAGCCGGTGTCGCTGGTGTATGACGACGTGGTGCAGGAAAGCCCGCTGCTGAAGGGCTTCCCGCTGTTCGACCTGGCCGGCGTGGAAGTGCTGCGTGGCCCGCAGGGCACGCTGTTCGGCCGCAATACCCCGGCCGGCGTGGTGAAGTTCGATTCGGCCCGTCCGTCGCAGGACGCCGACGGCTACGTGAAGATGTCCTACGGCACGTATGACACCTGGAACGTGCAGGGCGCCTACGGCGGCCCGCTGACCAGCCGCTGGTCGGCGCGCGTGTCGGCGCTGTACCAGCGCCGCGAGAACTACGTCGACAACACCGTCGCCAACGCGCCGAGCTCGGGCTTCGAAGGCTATGACGAGGCCGCTGGCCGCGTGCAGTTCCTGTACGAAGGCGATGATGTCGAAGCGCTGTTCAACCTGCACAAGCGCAAGCTCAACGGCACTGCGCGCCTGTTCCGCGCCAACATCATCCAGCCGGGCAGCAACGCGCTGGTCGAGAATTTCGACCGCGACAAGGTCTCCACCGACGGCCTGAACTTCTCCAACCTGGAAACCTGGGGCGGCAGCGCACGCATCAAGTGGGACCTGGGCCGCGTCACCCTGCACTCGATCACCGGCTATGAAACCGCCGAATCGCTGAACCACGGCGACGTCGATGGCGGCTACGGTGCGGCCTTCCTGGGCGCCGGCAATTCCGGCCCGGGCCTGATTCCGTTCCCGTCCGAATCGGCTGACGGCCTGCCGCGTCACCGCCAGTGGACGCAGGAATTCCGCGTCGAATCCAACGAGTGGGGCCGCTTCGACTGGCAGGCCGGCGTCTTCTACTTCGATGAAGACGTGACCATCGACAGCTTCAACTACGACTCGCTGACCCCGGGCAACCCGCAGACTGGCCACGCCGTGCAGAGCCAGCGCAACAAGGCCTGGGCCGCGTTCGCCTCGGGCGACCTGGATGTGACTGATCGCTTCAAGCTGCGCGCCGGCGTGCGTTACACCCAGGACAAGAAGGATTTCACCGCCAGCGTGCTGCAGGCCGTGCCGGGCGGTACGCCGGTCAGCGGCCCGTACCTGGCCAACAGCGATGTCGACGATGTCAGCTGGGACCTGAGCGGCGTCTACCAGATCACCGACAACATCAACGCCTATGCGCGCGTGGCCAAGGGCTTCCGTGCACCGTCGATCCAGGGCCGCCTGGCCTTCGGTGGCGTCACCCAGGCCGATTCGGAGAAGGTGATCTCGTATGAAGCCGGCATCAAGGCCGACCTGTTCGACCGTCGCGCCCGCCTGGGCTTCAACGTGTTCCGCTACAACGTCGATGGCCAGCAGCTGATCGCCGTCGGTGGCAGCAACAACACCGCCACCCTGCTCAACGCCGACAAGACCATCGGCCAGGGCTTCGAGCTGGACTTCGAGGCGTACCTGACCGACCACGTGCTGATGACCCTGGGCAGCAGCTACAACGACACCGAGATCAAGGACAAGGATCTGGCCGTGGCGATCTGTGGCGGTGGCTGCACCATCACCGACCCGACCACCATCATCAACGGTGGCACCTACGCGCTGGTCAACGGCAACCCGCTGCCGCAGGCGCCGAAGTGGATCCACAACCTGACCCTGCGTGCCGGCTTCCCGGTGAACGATGCCAGCGAGGTCTACGTCTACACCGACTGGGCGTACAAGAGCGCGGTGAACTTCTTCCTGTACGAGTCGCCGGAGTTCCGCAGCCGCAGCTCGCTGGAAGGTGGCCTGCGCGTGGGCTACAACTGGGATTACGGCCAGTACGACGTGGCCGTGTTCGGCCGCAACCTGACCAACCAGACCCGCGTGGTCGGCGCGATCGACTTCAACAACCTGACCGGCTTCCTCAACGAGCCGCGCACGTTCGGCGTCGAGTTCACCGCGAAGTTCTGATGCGGTTGATGGCGTGATGCAATGAAGAAGGGCCGGCGCAATGCCGGCCCTTCTGCTTTCTGCGGCGGGGGTCAGAGCCCTTCCCTGCGGAAAGGGATCTGACCCCCATTGACCCTGCCGGGGTCGGATCCCTTTCCGCAGGAAAGGGCTCTGACCCCATCGGGATCCGCGTGACCTTACAGCGCGCTTTCCGGCCGCACCTTCAGCACCGCTTCCTCGGCCGCGCAGTCGCGGCTGGAATGCAGGCCGGCCTTGCGAGCGTCGGCAATCTCCTTGCGCGCCGCCAGCAGATCCTTGTTGAACGCCGCGTTGTCATGCAGGCGCGCCACCGCGGCGGCGCCCATGAAACGCCCTTCGAGGATGTCGCTCTGCCAGTGCACGTTGCACACCAGGCGGCTCTCGCCGTAGTTGCGGCCACGCGCCTGGATGGCATCGGCGCGGTCCGGCGCGATCTCCGAGAGAATCAGCGCCCAGGCCCAGCCGATGGAGGTGTGGCCCGAGGGATAGGAGCCGTTCTTTCGCAGGCCGGCTTCATCGTCGGGCGTGCAGGTCGGCTCGCCGTTGACCATGAAGGGGCGCGGACGCTGGTACTGGTTCTTGGCGGCCTTGGTGGCCGCGCTGGCATCGATGCGGCTGCGCTCCAGCAGGCGGTACAGGGCGGGGGTCTTCACCGCGTCGACGTCGATGTCGGCGGCGCAGGAGAACTGGTTGGCGCCAGCCGGGAAACCGAGTTCGGCATCGCGGGTCGCCTGGCTGAAGCGCGGCGTGCCACGCAGGGCGCGGGCTTCGCGGCTGACCTGCTCATCCAGCGCGAAGCCGGCCGAACCGGCTGCCGGCGGCGCCGGCACCAGGGCGATGCTGGCCGGCACGGCGGCCTTGTCGAGGTAGCCCACCGCCTTGGTGGTGACGTTGGATTCCACCGCGGTCGGTGTGGTGGCGGTGGACGCGCAACCGGCCAGCGACAGGGCGATGGCCAGGCCGAGCAGGGGGCGGGCGGGGAGGGCAGGCAAAGACATGGGCAGGCTCGAGACAGGAAACACAGCGGCCATGATCGCAGCCCCTCCTGCCGCCCGCAGCGTCCATGGGTCATACGGCCAGACCCGGCATGGTGGCTCTGGGTAGTCATTATCCTGCAACAAGATCATCCATCTTCGCCAATCTCCCGAATACGGGCGCAGCGCACGGACTTTCACGCGCGTTCGCCGCCAGCATCGGGCCACAGCCGGGCCGGGGGGATCCGCTGACGAGGGAGAGATGCGATGCGCAGCACCGCAACAGGAAGTACCGCCCTGGCCCTGCTGCTGGGCCTGGCCTGCACCCCGGCGCAGGCCGCCGATGTCTACGGCGTGGCCTTCGTGCACGGCACCGGCGCCCAGACCGATGCCACCCAGGACTACTGGCAGCCGGCGATCATCGACACCGTGCGCCAGGGCCTGCCGAACAGCAGCAACTACGTGGTCATCAACTGCGATTTCACCCAGTACATGTGGAAGCCGGAAGCTGCCGGCTGCCTGGCCAACCAGCTGACCAGCTTCATCGACAGCCGCGGCATCACCCAGCTGGTGGTCATCACCCATTCCAACGGCGGCAACGTGGTGCGCTGGATCCTGTCCAACCCCACCTACGACAGCCGCTACCCGAAGATCATCAGCACGGTGCGCAAGGTCACCGCGCTGGCGCCGTCCTCGGCGGGCACGCCGCTGGCCGACGCGGTGCTCAACGGCAACACCTTCGAAACCTCGCTGGGCTGGCTGCTGGGCTACAAGAACGATGCGGTGCGCATGCAGCAGGTCGGCCACATGGCCACCTACAACGCGCAGAACCTGTACGGCACCGCAGGCCGACCGGCACTGCCCAAGCCCTTCCGCGCGGTGGTCGGCAGCGATGTCGAATCGGCTGTGTGGGATAGCAACAGCTACTGCGGCGGCTACGCGGCCAACGTCGGCCTGGAGTTCACCCAGAACTGGCTGTCGTCCTGTTCGGACGGCTTCCTGGAGTGCAGCAGCCAGAAGGCCGCGGGCACGTTGTGGTTCACCGACAAGGCGCGCACCCAGGGCGCCGAGCCGCTGAGCCACAACCAGAGCCGCCGCGAGTGCTTCGGCCTCGGCACGATCCTGCGCAACGACCTGACCCAGTGAGGGAGATGACCATGAAGATCCATTCCACCCTGCTGGCCGCGGCTGTGCTGGCCGCACTCGCCGTCGCACCGGTGCATGCCGCGCAGGCGCTGCGTGCCGCCGCTGCCGGTGACCAGGTGCCCGCGGCACTGGTGGCCGCGCCGCTGCCGGCCGATGACAGCGAACGCGTGCCGCTGGCCTTCGCCTGGGCCCTGGATCCGGCGCAGCCGCTGCAGGCACCGGGCGCTTACGCGGCGGTCAGCCGCAGCTACTGGCAGCAGGTCGACGCCGCCGAGCTGCAACGCGGCCTGGACCTGCCGCTGACCGCGCCGGATGCGGTGATCCAGGTCAGTCCGGGCGCCGGTGCCCGCGCGCTGCCCGCCGACGCCCTGCAGGTGCGCGATGCGGCCGGCCGCACCAGCGTGGCGCGCAGCGTCGATGCGCGGCAGCTGCAGGCCGCGGGCATGGCGGTGAACGATGGCAGCAGCATGCTGCGCACCGGTGCCAGCAGCGCAGTGGGCGCCTACCGGCTGCAGAGCGCGCAGGCGCAGGGCCGCTACGTGGTGCAGGTGCTGGAACCCAACAGCCCGGTGCGGCTGGAGGTGCAGGCCAGCCAGGCGCAGGTACTGGCCGGCGGCAGCGTGCAGCTGCAGGCGCGACTGCTGGAGGATGGTGCCAGTACGGCGACGCTGGCCACGCGCCGCAACAGCCTGGGCGGTGAAGCCCTGCTGGTGGCACCGGATGGCCGCAGCTGGCCGCAACGCCTGCTGCGCACCACCGATGGCAGCCTGCGCGCGCAGGTGCGCATTCCGGCCGAAGCCAGCACGGTGCAGGGGCTGTGGGAACTGCAGGTGTTTGCCCAGGCCGATGGCGTGCTGCGCGATGGCAAGGTGGCCTTCGCGGTGGCGCAGCCTACGGCACGCTTCAGCGGCCAGGCCACGCCCGATGCGGCCAGCCGCCAGGTGAGCCTGCCGCTGCAGGTGGCCGCCGCGGGCCGTTACGAGGCGCGCGGCACGCTGTACGCCACCGGCGCCGATGGCCAGTTGAAGCCGGTGGCACAGGCGCATGCGGCGGCGTGGTTCGAAGGTGCAGGCCGTGGCGTGCTGGTGCTGCCGTTCGACCAGGCCGCGCTGCCGGCCGGCTTCGGCGCACCGTATGAGCTGCGTGACCTGCAGCTGCAGGACCAGAGCCGGATGGCGCCGATCGAATCGCGCGCGTTGGCGCTGCGGTTCTGAGCAGAACCTGGCGGGCCGGATACACCGGCCCGCCGCGTTGCATGATGTAGCGCCGAGCCGATGCTCGGCTGCCGATTACCCCGCGTACGCGGTCAAGACCCCATTCTGTTCCACCACGCTGATCGCACCGCCAAACACCGCCGACAGCGGCTCGTCGCGCAGCAGTTCCTCGCGGGTGCCATCGGCCAGCACGCGGCCATCGCGCAGCAGCACCACCCGCTCGATCTCGGGAATCACTTCCTCGATATGGTGGGTGACCAGCACCAGGGTGATGCCCTGCTGGGCCAGCACGCGCATGGTCGCGACCAGCTGCTGGCGCGCCACCAGGTCCAGGCCGGTGGACGGCTCGTCCAGCAGCAATGCCTGCGGCCGGTTGACCAGGGCGCGGGCGATCAGCACGCGGCGGGTCTCGCCGGCCGACAGTTCCGCATAGGCGCGTTCGCGCAGGGCCAGCGCGCCGGTCATCGCCAGCGTCTCGCCCACCCGTGCCCGCATGTCCGCCGTCACCTCGCGGAACGCCGGCACCACATAGCTGGCGAAGAAGCCGGACAGCACGGCCTGTTCCACGGTCAGGCCGGGCATGTCGGACAGGTTGCTGCTGAGGTCGCCGGTGACGATGCCCAGCTGCGAGCGCAGCCGATCAACCTGCCAGCGGTTCTGCCCCAGCACCTTCACCGCAACCCGCCCGTCGGCCTGGGCCAGCGGGTACAGCTCGCGGGTGATCAGCTTGATGAAGGTCGACTTGCCGCAGCCGTTCGGGCCCAGCAGCGCGGTGTGCTGGCCCTGCGCGATGCGCAGGCTGAGCCCGTGCAGGACCTTCACCTGTCCGCGCACCACGCTGGCGTGGTCCAGTTCGATCAGCGGGGGCAGCGCCCCGGTGGACGGGGCAGCGGTAACGGCATGGGCGCGCGGATCAAGGCTCGACAACTCAGGTCCCCAACTGTGAACGGTGGCACTTTATGACGGTGCACGAACACCGCCGCGAGGGTGCAGTTTGCAACTTAAGCGCCCATCATGTCTGCCATCCCCGCGTCGATCTGGAGTGCCGCCATGCCCGATGCCCTGATCTCCCTGCTCACCGGTGGCGTGTTCGGCCTGGGCGGCTGGGCCATGCTGGCGGTGCTGCTGGTATTCACCCAGCTCACCATCTTCTCGGTCACCTTGTACCTGCACCGCAGCCAGGCCCATCGCGGGGTCGATTTCCATCCGGCGGTCGCACATGTCTTCCGCTTCTGGCTGTGGCTGACCACCTCGATGATCACCCGCGAGTGGGTGGCCATCCACCGCAAGCACCACGCCAAGGTGGAAACCGAGGATGACCCGCACAGCCCGGTCACCCGCGGCATCGGCAAGGTGTTCTGGCATGGCGTGGAGCTGTACCGCGAAGCCCGCGGCATGCGTGCGGACATCGATCAGTACGGCCGCGGCACGCCGGACGATGCCATCGAGCGCCACCTGTACACCCCGCGCGCCACCCTTGGCCCGGTGCTGCTGCTGGTCATCAACAGCGTGCTGTTCGGCCTGCCCGGCGTGGCCCTGTGGGCGATCCAGATGGCCTGGATTCCGTTCTGGGCGGCGGGTGTGGTCAACGGCCTGGGTCACTGGTGGGGCTACCGCAACTACGAGTCGGCCGACACCTCCACCAACCTGACGCCGTGGGCGTTCTGGATCGGTGGCGAGGAACTGCACAACAACCACCATGCTTTCCCCAGCTCGGCGCGCTTTGCGATGCGCCGCTGGGAGTTCGACATCGGCTGGAGCGCGATCCGCCTGCTGCAGGCACTGCGCCTGGCCAAGGTGCTGCGGGTGGCGCCAGCCATGGACGTGCGCCCGAACATCGCCGTGCCCGATGCCGAGACCCTGAAGGCGCTGCTGTCGCACCGCTTCCAGGCAATGACCGATTACCAGCGCAACGTGTTCATGCCGGCCCTGCGCGAAGAGGCCACCCAGGCCGGGGCCAAGCTGCGCCGCCTGCTGCCGCGCCGCCTGCGCCGGGGCCTGGTCAACGATGGCCGCTGGCTGCAGCCGGACAGCCGTGCCCAGCTCAGCGAATGGGTCGCGCAGCGCCCGCGCATCCGCACCCTGGTGGAGTACCGCGCGCGCCTGGCCGCGCTGCTGGAAGCCCGCGGCCATGATGCCGCCGAGCGCCTGCGCCACCTGCAGGCGTGGTGCCACGAGGCCGAGGAAAGCGGCATTGCCGCCCTGCAGGCCTACGCCGCGCGGTTGAAGGGCTACACCCTGGTGGGCGCATGAGGGAGCTGCTGGTTCCGCTGCTGTGCCTGCTGCCGCTGGTCGCCTCCGCGCAGGTCACCGACACCGCCACTTACCTGCAGCGCATGGACAGCGACGGCGACGGCAAGGTCAGCGAAGCCGAGTACGTGCAGTGGATGCTGTATGCCTTCGACCACATGGACCGCAACGGCGACGGCGTGCTGACCGCCGACGAACTGCCGGGTGGCAAGGGCAGGCCGATCACCCGCGAACAGCAGCGCCAGGTGATCGTGCAGCGCTTCCACAAGCAGGATGCCAACGGCGATGGCTACCTGGATGCACGTGAACTTTCTGCGCCGCCGCGCTGACTCTGCAGTTCCGCGATCGCTGGTAGCGCCCGGGGCCCACCCCCCCCCCCCCCGCCCGCGGGCCCCCCCCCCCCCCCCCGCCGCCCCCCCCCCCCCCCCCGCGGGCGGC
>NZ_JBRRCR010000026.1:0-49300 GCF_056759115.1 Stenotrophomonas sp. STEN087
GGTTGAGGGGGCGTGAGCCGCATGGATGCGGCGACCGAGCTTACATGGACGTACTTGCAGCGTCCCCCTCAACCGGACCCACCCCGCCAACCCACGGAAAGCCAGCTTTTGAAGTTGACGTTGCCGTGGTTTGAAGCAGGTGCAGGGCTGCAAGCCCTGCAAACCCAAACTCCTCAGTGAGCAGCAGGACGCGACGGCGGCAGCCAGGCCGCGATGATGCCCAGCAGCGGCAGGAACGCGGTCAGCTGGTACACGTACTCGATGCTGGTCTTGTCAGCCAGCAGACCCAGCACCGCCGCACCCAGCCCACCCATGCCGAACGCGAAGCCGAAGAACAACCCCGACACCATGCCGATGCGGTGCGGCATCATCTCCTGCGCATACACCACGATGGCCGAGAACGCCGACGACAGTACGAAGCCGATCAGCACCGCCAGCACCGTCGTCCAGAACAGATCCGCATGCGGCAGCGCCAGTGCAAACGGCGCCACGCCCAGGATCGAGGTCCAGATGATCGGCTTGCGGCCGATGCGGTCGCCCAGCGGGCCACCAAGGAAACCACCGGCCGCCGACGCCACCAGGAACGCGAACAGGTGCAGCTGCGCCTGCGCCACCGGAATGCCGAAGTGGTGGATCAGGTAGAAGGTGAAGTAGCTGCCGATGCTGGCCATGTAGAAGTACTTGCTGAAGATCAGCACCAGCAGGATCGCCATCACCCGGGCCACGGTGCGGGTCGGATGACGCGGGGCGACCGTGGCCTGCCCGACCGGGCGCGGGGCGCCCAGATGCAGCGCATACCAACGGCTGACATAGGTCAGCAGGGCAATGCCGATCAGCGCGGCGCCGGCAAACCACGAGGCGGCGTGCTGGCCATACGGCACGATCACCGCGGCGGCGATCAGCGGGCCCAGGGCAGTGCCGAAGTTGCCGCCGACCTGGAACACCGACTGGGCAAGCCCGTGGCGGCCGCCGGAGGCCAGCCGCGCGATGCGCGAGGCTTCCGGGTGGAAGATGGCCGAGCCGATGCCGACCATGGCCGCGGCCAGCAGCACCATCGCGTAGTTCGGCGCGAAGCCGAGCAGCAGCATGCCGCACAGGGTCGAGGCCATGCCGATCGGCAGCGAATACGGCGCCGGCTTGCGGTCAGTGACCAGGCCGACCAGCGGCTGGAAGATCGAGGCGGTCAGCTGGTAGGTCAGCGTGATCAGACCGATCTGGGTGAAGCTGAGGTTGAAACCTCCCTTGATCACCGGATAGATGGCCAGGATCAGCGACTGCATCATGTCGTTGACCATGTGGGAGGTGGAAATCGCCGCCAGCACGCCGCGGGTCGAGCTGCGGACGGTGGGGGCGGGTGTAGCCAGGCTGGACATGGTGCGCAGTCAGGTTGGGGGCGAGCCCTGCATGCTACGGTGCCCTCCCCCTCCCTTCCGCCGCGTTCTGGTCATGCCATATCGCAAAAAGGACACTCCCTGCTCGATCCGGGAATCCGCGCCCTGGAACGAGGTGCCCGGCCACCGGCCGGTGACCTGCCGGGTCAAGGATTACCCGGCCGGCACCCGGGTATCGCCGCACCGCCATCGCCGTCACCAGCTGGTCTATGCCATGTCCGGGCTGATGGTCGTGCGTTCGGAAGTCGGCCGCTGGGTGGTGCCTTCCACCCGCGCCATCTGGATGCCAGCCGGCATGGCCCACGCGGTGGACTGCATCGCCGATGTGCACATGCGCAGCCTGTACATCGACCCGGCGTTTGCCCCGCAGTTGGCCACCGAGGCCTTCGCGGTGCAGGTTGCGCCGCTGCTGCGCGAACTGCTGCATGCAGCGACCCTCATCGCGGGCGAGCACGAGGACGACAGCCGCGATGGCCGCGTGGTGCGCCTGCTGCTGGATGAACTGCACCGCATGGACGTGCTGCCCCTGCACCTGCCGACGCCGGTCGATCCACGCCTGCAGCGCATCTGCCAGCACATCCAGAAGCATCCCGGCGACGAGGCCACGCTGCAGGACTGGGCCGAAGCCCTGGCGGTGGACGTGAAAACCATCCAGCGCCACTTCGCCAGCGAACTCGGCATGACCTTCGGCCAGTGGCGGCAACAGGCCCGGCTGCTGGCGGCGATGGAACGCCTGGCCGTGGGCGAAAAGGTGATCGATGTGGCGCTGGCGATGGGCTATGACAGCCCCAGCGCGTTCACCAGCATGTTCAAGCGGCAGCTGGGGCAGACGCCGGCGGCGTTCTTCCGCTGATTCCTTGAGCAACATCCACGCATGGCGTGGATCTACTGCCGTATCCGGGTAGGACTTTTGCCCTTCGGCCGGAAACCGCGCACGTCGTCGCGGTTCTGCCGCGCAGGTGCATGTTCCGATGGTCTCCCCGGAAAGGAGACCGCCATGAACAAGGCATGGATCGTCGCATCAGGATTCGCTGTTGCCGTAGTACTGGCGCTGGCCGCCATCAGTCTGCCCGCGCAGGCATCCGGCACACAGTTCAGCTTTTACTCGGACGAACAGAAAGACGGGTTCTACTTCACTCTTGAGATCCACGGACGCAGCGACGATGGCTACATTCACGCCACCTGGACGGGAAAGGCGGACAAGGCGCCGCCACGTAATCCGTACTACGTCGAAATGAACCGGGACCAGAAACGGTTCTACGTCCGTCCACGGAAGCGCGATGGCCAGCCCTGGTTCGAGCTGGACGTCGTGGGTGATCGCGGGACGTTGCTGTTCCAGGGCCGCCGCATCCACGGCACTGCCGACTGGGAAATCTGGTAGCCGCCCACAAACGAAAACGCCGGGCATGGCCCGGCGCTACCGTTCTACGTTTCCGTTCAAGAGCTCAGGACGTCATGCGGTCCCAGAAGCCCTTCACGCCATCCATGAAGGTGGCCGACTTCGGCGAATGCTTGCGCGCTTCCTCGCCGACGAAGGTGGCTTCGAACTGCTCGAGCAGCTTGCGCTGGTCGTTGGTCAGGTTCACCGGGGTTTCCACCACTACGCGGCAGTAGAGGTCGCCTTCGCTGCGGCTGCGCACCGAACGCACGCCCTTGCCGCGCAGGCGGAACAGCTTGCCGGTCTGGGTCTCGGCCGGGATGCGGATTTCCGCTTCGCCGCCGAGGGTGGCCACGCGCACGGTGTCGCCCAGCGCGGCCTGCGAGATGCGGATCGGCACTTCGCAGTGCAGGTCATCGCCATCGCGCTGGAAGATGTGGTGCTCGCGCACGCGCACTTCCACGTACAGGTCGCCCGGCGGCGTACCGGCGGGGCCGGCCTCGCCTTCGCCCTGCAGGCGGATGCGGTCGCCGGTATCGACGCCGGCCGGCACCTTCACCGACAGCACCTTGTCTTCCTCGATGCGGCCGTTGCCGTGGCAGGTCTTGCAGGGCTTGGCGATGATCTGGCCACGGCCGTTGCAGTTGTGGCAGGCCTGCTGCATCGCGAAGATGCCGCGCTGGATGCGCACCTGGCCGCGGCCATGGCAGACGTTGCAGGTCTCGACCTTGCCGTCTTCGGAGCCAGTGCCATCGCAGTCGCCGCACTCGGCCAGGGTCGGGATCTCGATCCGGCGCTCGACGCCGCGCACGGCCTCTTCCAGGTCCAGCTCCATCACGTAGCCGATGTCGGCACCGCGACGGGCCTGGCGCTGACCGCCACCGCCGCCACCAAAGATGTTGCCGAAGATATCGCCGAAGATATCGTTCATGTCCGGGCCGCCCGGACCGCCGCCACCGCCCATGCCGTGCTCGAACGCGGCGTGGCCGTGGGCATCGTACATGCGGCGCTTGTTGCCGTCGGACAGCGTTTCGTAGGCTTCCTTGCACTCCTTGAAGGAGGCTTCGGCCGCCGCATCACCCGGGTTGCGGTCCGGGTGGAACTTCATCGCGCAGCGACGGTAGGCCTTCTTCAGCTCTTCGTCGGTGGCGGTGCGGGCAACGCCCAGCACTTCGTAGTAATCGCGCTTGCTCATATCGTGGATCGCATTCCGGAAAGTCGGGATTCGTCAAAGCGGAAGAGCGGAACCAGGTCCGCTCTTGCGTCGGGCGCCCCGACACGCCGGTGGGCGGTCAGGACCCTGGTACGACAACGGGACGCTGGCGGCCAGCGTCCCGTGTCGGTCCGGATCAGGACTTCTTGTCGTCCTTGACTTCGGTGAACTCGGCGTCCACCACGTCATCCTGCGCCTTGCCTGCGTTGCCGGCGTCGGCACCCGGGGCACTGCCCTGGTCGGCCGAAGCGGCGGCGAACAGCGCCTGGCCGGCTTCTTCCAGCACCTTCGACTTGGCTTCGATCTGTGCCTTGTCGTCGCCCTTCATCGCGGTTTCCAGGTCGGCCAGAGCCGCCTCGACCTTGCCGATGACATCGCCGCCGACCTTGCTGCCGTGCTCGGTGATGGCGCTGCGGGTGCCGTGGATCAGGGCATCGGCCTGGTTACGGGCCTGCACCAGTTCCTGGAACTTCTTGTCTTCTTCGCGGTTGGCTTCCGCGTCGGCGACCATGCGTGCGATCTCTTCCTCGGACAGACCCGAACCGGCCTTGATCTCGACCTTCTGTTCCTTGTTGGTCTTCTTGTCCTTGGCCGACACGTGCAGGATGCCGTTGGCGTCGATGTCGAAGGACACTTCCACCTGCGGCAGGCCGCGCGGGGCCGGCTCGATGCCGGACAGGTCGAACTTGGCCAGCGACTTGTTGAAGCGGGCCTGTTCGCGCTCACCCTGCAGCACGTGCACGGTCACGGCCGACTGGTTGTCCTCGGCGGTGGAGAACACCTGCGAAGCCTTGGTCGGGATGGTGGTGTTCTTCTCGATGATCTTGGTGAACACGCCACCCATGGTTTCGATGCCCAGCGACAGCGGGGTCACGTCCAGCAGCAGCACGTCCTTGACGTCGCCGCCCAGCACGCCACCCTGGATCGCGGCACCCAGTGCCACGGCTTCGTCCGGGTTGACGTCCTTGCGCGGTTCCTTGCCGAAGAACTCGGTCACCGCCTGCTGCACCTTCGGCATGCGGGTCTGGCCACCGACCAGGATCACTTCGCTGATGTCGCTCGAACGCAGGCCGGCATCGTTCAGGGCGACGCGGCACGGCTCGATCGACTTCTTGATCAGCTCGTCGACCAGCGATTCCAGCTTGGCGCGGGTCAGCTTGATGTTCAGGTGCTTCGGACCCGACGCGTCAGCGGTGACGTACGGCAGGTTCACTTCGGTCTGCTGGGCGCTGGACAGCTCGATCTTGGCGCGCTCGGCGGCGTCCTTCAGGCGCTGCAGGGCCAGCGGATCCTTGCGCAGGTCGATGCCCTGGTCCTTGTTGAACTCTTCAACCAGGTACTCGATGACGCGGTTGTCGAAATCTTCGCCGCCCAGGAAGGTGTCGCCGTTGGTGGCCAGCACTTCGAACTGCTTCTCACCGTCGACGTTGGCGATCTCGATCACCGAGACGTCGAAGGTGCCGCCGCCCAGGTCGTACACCACGATCTTGCGATCCTTGTTGTCGCCCTTGTCCAGGCCATAGGCCAGCGCGGCCGCGGTCGGCTCGTTGATGATGCGCTTGACGTCCAGGCCGGCGATGCGGCCGGCGTCCTTGGTCGCCTGGCGCTGGCTGTCGTTGAAGTAGGCCGGCACGGTGATGACCGCTTCGGTGACCTTCTCACCGAGGAAGTCCTCGGCGGTCTTCTTCATCTTTTCCAGCACCTTGGCCGAGATTTCCTGCGGCGCCATCTTCTTGGCATCGCTGGTCGACACCCAGGCGTCGCCATTGTCATGGGCCAGGATGCTGTACGGGACGTGGGCGATGTCCTTCTGCACTTCGGCGTCGGTGAACTTGCGGCCGATCAGGCGCTTCACCGCGTAGAAGGTGTTCTTGGGGTTGGTGACGGCCTGGCGCTTGGCCGAGGCGCCGACCAGGACTTCGCCGTCCTTGGTGTAGGCGACGATCGACGGGGTGGTGCGATCGCCTTCCGAATTCTCGATGACGCGGGCCTTGCCGCCGTCCATGATCGCCACGCACGAGTTGGTGGTGCCGAGGTCGATACCAATGATCTTGCCCATGGGGGAGACTCCTGAAGAATGCTTGTTGGTGTCAGTCCGGCCGGTCGGCCGGTGGATGAATGGGATGTGGGGGAGGCTCGTGGAACATTCAAGCCATCACCCGAACGCTGTGTTCAACGGTTCAAGGTACGCCGGGCCGGGCCCGGCGCTACCTGACGGCGATGGGCCGTTGCCGGCCCGGCGCGTCAATCGGCGGCCACGACCACCAGCGCCGGCCGCAGCAGGCGCTCGTTGAGCAGGTAGCCCTTCTGGAACACGGTCACCACGCTGCCTGGGGCGGCGCCGGGGGCCGGCACCTGGCTGATGGCCTGGTGGTGTTCCGGGTTGAATGCCTGGCCGGTCGGGTCCAGCAGGACCAGGCCGTTGTCGGCGGCGACCTTCAGCAGCTGCTTGTAGGTCATTTCCAGCCCCTCGCGCAGCGGGTTGGCGTCGTCGCCGGCGGCCTTCAGGCCGGCATCCAGGCTGTCAAACACCGGCAGCAGCTCGCCCAGCAGCTTCTCGTTGGCGAACTTGCGGGCCTGTTCGATGTCACGGGCCACGCGCTTGCGCTGGTTCTCCAGGTCGGCGCGCTCACGCAGCGCATCGGCCTTGACCTGCTCGACCTCGGCGCGCAGGCGCTCCAGTTCGTCATGGGTGCCTGCGGCAGCGGCCGCATCGGCGGCGCTCTGCTGGGATTCGATATCTGGATGTTCTTGGTTCATGTCTGGGTCCCTGGCGGTCACTCTCCGCCTCCACCCACCCTAGTGTGGGCGGGATGCTGCGTTTCAAGCGTCAGCCGGCCCCGGACCGCGTCCCGGGGGCGAAAAGGCCGCCCCGAGCACGTCCGCGGTGGCCTGGACCAGCGGAATCACCCGGTCGTAGGCCATCCGCTTGGGCCCGATCACCCCCAGCACGCCCAGCACCTGGCCGTTGGCGGTATAGGGCGCGGTGACCAGCGAGACTCCCTGCAGCGGCATCATCCCGGTCTCTTCGCCGATGAAGATGCGCACGCCCGGGGCCTGGATGGTCCGCTCCAGCAGCTGCAGGATCTCGCGCTTGCTGGAGAACAGCTCGAACAGCTCGCGCAGGCGCTCCAGGTCGGACAGGTCCTGCACCCCCATCAACCGGGTCTGCCCGGCCACCAGCATGTCGTCGGCCGGCGGCTGCAGGGCCTGCTCGGCCAGCTCGATGCTGTGCGCCAGCAGCTGCTCCAGCTCGGAACGGGCGTCGCGCAGCTCCAGCAGCAGGCGGGTGCGGATCTCGGCCAGCGGCAGGCCGGCGAAATGCGCATTGAGGTAGTTGGCCACCTGTTCCAGCTGGCCCGGCTCGAAGCCCTTGCGGGTCTCGATGACCCGGTTCTGTACCTCGTTGTCGGCAAACACCAGGATCGCCAGCACCCGGCGCCCGTCCAGTGCCACGAAATCGATCTGGCGGAAGGCGAACTGCTCGCGCCGCGGCGCGCTGACCACGCCGACGAAGTGGCTCATCGCCGACAGCAGCTCCGAGGCACTGCCGAGCAGGGCCTGGGTGCTGCCGCCACCGGCCAGCTCATGGCGCAGGCGGGCCAGCTCGCCCTCGCCCGGCGGCTGCATCTGCAGCAGGCTGTCGACGAACACCCGGTAGCCATGCGCGGTCGGGATGCGCCCGGCCGAGGTATGTGGCGAGGCCAGCAGGCCCAGGTCCTCCAGGTCGCCCAGGATGTTGCGGATGGTGGCCGGGCTGACCTCCAGGCCCGCCACGCGCGCCAGCGTCTGCGAGCCCACCGGCTCACCGTCCTGGATGTAACGCGCGATCAGCGTGCGCAGCAGATGGCGCGCACGCGGGGCAAGCTGGTCAGCGGAACCGTGCATGGAATCAACCTGTGAGACACGGACACTAGATAATGGCGGTGCGTCGCCTTGGCAAGTCATTGGACCACCCCGCCGCGCGTGCTAGCGTTGCGCGGCTCAGACACCCCTGTACCCATGCTCAGACATCTTTCGATCAAGGATTTCGCCGTCGTCCGCGCCACCGAACTGGAGTTCGGGCCGGGCATGACCGTCGTTTCCGGCGAGACCGGCGCCGGCAAGTCGCTTATGGTCGACGCGCTCGGCTTCCTGTCCGGCCTGCGCGCCGACAGCGGCGTGGTCCGCCATGGCGCCGCCCGTGCCGAGCTCTCGGCCGAGTTCGCCCTGGACCAGCTGCAGGCCGCGCGCCAGTGGCTGGCCGACAACGAGCTGGACGACGAGGACCAGTGCCAGCTGCGTCGGGTGATCCGCGCCGATGGCGGCTCGCGCTCGTGGATCAACGGCCGCCCGGTGACCCTGGCGCAGCTGGCCGATCTGGCCGGGCGACTGGTGGAAATCCATGGCCAGCACGAGCAGCAGGCCCTGCTGACACGCCCGTCGCAGCTGGCCCTGCTCGATGCCTATGCCCGCAACGAGGACGAGCGCCGCCAGGTGCGCCGCGCCGCTGCGGCCTGGCAGACCCTGGTCGACGAGTCGCTGGCCCTGTCGCAACAGGGCGACGTTTCCGACCGCATCGGCTTCCTTGAGCACCAGCTGCGCGAGCTGGACCGCGAGGACCTGGAACCCGAGTCGATTGTCGCGCTGGGTGCCAGCCACCGCCGCCAGGCCCACGCCAGCGCCCTGCTGAGCGCCTGCCAGGCGGCCAGCAACCAGCTCAACGGCGACGACGGCAGCTCGGCCATGGACCTGCTGCAGCAGGTACGCCACGAACTGTCGCGCCTGATCGAACACGACCCGCGCCTGGGCGAAGTGGACGGCCTGATCGAGAACGCCTCGATCCAGCTGCACGAAGCCCTGTCGCTGCTGGACCGCGTGCACGACGACCTCGATGCCGACCCGGAACAGTTCGAAGAAAACGAGCGCCGCCTCGGCCGCCTGCACGACCTGGCCCGCAAGCACCGCGTGCCGATGGACGAGCTGGGCGCGCAGCGCGAACGCATGCATGCCGAAGTGGAACAGCTGCGCGGTGCCGACGAGCGCCTGCAGCGCCTGGCCGGTGAAATCGAGAAGGCCGCTGCCGCCTGGCGCGTGCAGGCCGAGGTGCTCAGTGCCAGCCGCCGCAAGGCCGCTGCCGAGCTGTCCGCCACCACCACCGGCATCATCGCCGAGCTGGGCATGGGAGGTGGCCAGTTCCTGATCGAGCTGGAAGCACAGGACAGCGGCAAGCCCGACCCGCAGGGCGCCGAGCGCGTCGAGTTCCTGGTGGCAGCCAATGCCGGCCAGCCGCCGCGGGCGCTGCGCAAGGTCGCCTCCGGCGGTGAACTGTCGCGTATCTCGCTGGCCATCGAAGTGGCCGCGCTGGACCTGGATGCGGTGCCGACCATGGTGTTCGACGAAGTCGACTCGGGCATCGGCGGCGCGGTGGCCGACATCGTCGGGCAAAAGCTGCGTGCCCTCGGCGAGAAGCGCCAGGTGCTGTGCGTCACCCACCTGCCGCAGGTCGCCTCCAAGGGCCACGCCCATTACCGGGTCAGCAAGGCCCCGGTGGAAGGCATGACCCAGAGCGCGGTGGAGAAGCTGGACACCAAGGCGCGCGAGGAAGAACTGGCACGCATGCTGGGTGGCGTGGAAGTGAGCAAGGAAGCACGCGCCGCGGCCCGCAAGCTGCTGGTCGCGTCGAGCTCGCTGGACTGACCGCCGTCATCCACGCATGGCGTGGATCTACAGATGGTGCCGTTCACGCGTGGACGGGCATCCGGTAGTGCCGGCCGCTGGCCGGCAACTGTCCTCCCGGCCAGCGGCCGGGCGTCACCCCAGCGGGCGCGCCAGATCCACGTGCTCCACCAGGAAGTCGAGGAACGCGCGCACCCGCAGCGGCAGGTATCCCCCCTGCCCCAGGAACACCGCGTGCACCTCTTCCAGGTCACCCGGGTTGGCCTCCTCCAGCACCGGCAGCAAACGCCCCGCCGCAATGTCAGCCTGCACCTGGAACGCCGCCAGCCGTGCCATGCCCAGCCCACCCAGCACCAGCTGGCGCAGCGCATCGCCATTGCTGGCGCGGGCATTGCCGCTGGGCAGCACCATCCGCTCGCGCCCATCCTGCAGCACCGGCCAGCCCTGCATCGCCCGCGCATGGCCGATATCCAGCCGGTTGTGCGCCTGCAGCGCCTCGGCGGTGTGCGGCAGGCCATGGCGCTGCGCATAGGCCGGCGCCGCCACGATCATCATCCGGGTCGAGCCCAGGCGCCGCGCCACGAGGCTGGAACTCTTCAGCGGCCCGGCGCGCACGGCCACGTCGGTGCGCTGCTCCAGCAGATCGATCACCTCGTCGTTCAGGGTCAGGTCCACGCCCACCTGCGGGTTCTGCTGCAGGAACGCGGGCAGCAGCGGCAGCAGGAAGTGCTGGCCGAAGGGCACGTTGGAATTGACCCGCAGGCGCCCGCGCGGCTCGGCGTGGGCGCCTGCGCAGCGCTCGGCCTCCTCCAGGTCGGCCAGCACGCGCAGACCGCGCTCGTAGAAGGCGCAGCCTTCCGGGGTCAGCTGCAGCTGGCGGGTGGAACGCTGCAGCAGACGCGTACCCAGACGCTGCTCCAGCCGCGCCACCAGCTTGCTGACCGCCGAAGGCGTCATGTCCAGCGAGCGCGCGGCAGCGGAGAAGCCGCCGGTCTCGATCACCCGCACGAACACTTCCAGTTCGCCGGATCGGTTGATGTCGGGTCGCGCCATGCCAGTGAATCCAATTCACAGATGATTGTCCATCCGCATTCTAGTTCACAGGTGACCCCGTGGGGTCGGCCGGGGTCGGATCCCTTTGCGCCAGCAAAGGGCTCTGACCCCAGAAACGAAAAACCCCGGGCAGGCCCGGGGTCTTCGTACATCCGCAGCTGGCTGCAGCGCCTTACTTGCGCTTCTTGCGCACGTACAGCACCAGCGAGTGCTCTTCCAGCTCGTAGCCGTGGTCTGCGGCGATCTTGCGCTGCAGCTCCTCGATCTCGTGGCTTTCGAACTCGATGATCTTGCCGCTGTCCACATCGACCATGTGGTCGTGGTGGCCGCCGCGGTCCAGCTCGTAGACGGCCTGGCCGCCTTCGAAGTTGTGCTTCAGCACCAGGCCGGCGGCCTCGAACTGGGTCAGCACCCGATACACCGTGGCCAGGCCGATTTCATCGCCGTGCTCCAGGAGCTGGCGGTAGATGTCTTCGGCGGTCATGTGGTGCTGGGCATTGCGCTGCTCGAGCAGCGCCAGGATCCGCATCCGCGGATGGGTCACCTTCAGGCCGACTTTACGCAGGTCGTGGGTTTCCATAGGTCTCCGTTCATTGGCGATTTAGCGCCAGCTGCCTCGGATTGGGTCGCGGTGGCACGCCGGGAGTGTATCATCGGTTTGATTTCCCCAACCGCCAGTACCGATGCGCAATCTTCTGTTGGTCGCCGCCGTCGCCCTGTCCACCACCGGGTGCGGCATCATCTACAAGCAACCCATCTATCAGGGCAACCTGATCCGGGAAGATGCCGTGTCCAAGCTGCAGGTCGGGCAGAGCAAGCAGCAGGTGAACGCCCTGCTGGGCACCCCGTCCGTGCCGGACCCGTTCCACGCCCAGCGCTGGGACTACACCGCCAGCCAGCGGATCGACCGTCTCGGCCGTACCGAAGTGAAGAACTTCACCGTGTACTTCGAGAACGACACCGTCACCCGTTGGGAAGGCGACTACTTCCCGGCCAACGACAAGGCCCTGGCCCAGCAGACGGTCCGCCAGTTCGGCCGCAACCTGGCCAAGGACAAGAAGAAGAGCCGCTGAGCCCTTCAGCCCGCCCCTCGGGGCGGGACCCTGGAATCAATCGCCGCGCGCGCGACGCCGGCGGTTTTCCTTGGGATCGGCCTGCAGAGGCCGCAGCAGCTCCACCCGATCGCCATCCAGCAGCGCCTGCTGCGGGCGTGCCAGCACGCCATGCACGGCGGCGGCCGGACAGTCGGCACTGCCTTCGAGACCGGCGGCGGCAATGGCCTCGGCCACGGTCGCGCCTTCCGGCAGCTGCAGCCGGCGTGACAGCACCTGCTGCGGCCAGGCCAGCACCACCTCGACCTCGATCATCGCTCAGCACTCGTCGGCAACGCGGACGAAGTCGTTGACCATGCGGTCGGCCAGGCCCTGGAAACCGATCGCCAGCGCCGGCGCGAGCAGGCGGGATTTCGGCTCGAACTCCAGGGTCAGGGTGACCTTGCAGGCATCCTCGGCCAGGGCATGGAATTCCCAGCGGCCGTGCAGCTGCTTGAACGGGCCGTCGCGCAGCTGCATATCGATGCTGTGCGGGCGCTGCAGGGTGTTTTCGGTCTGGAACCAGGTGCTGAACGAACCCAGGCCCAGATCCAGGCGGGCGACCAGGCGGTCCTCGCCCTGTTCCAGGACGCGGGCATCCGAGCACCAGCGGAAGCGGCGCGGATAGGCCTGGACGTCGTTGACCAGGTCGAACATGCGCGCGGCCGAGTGTTCGACCAGGGCGCTGCGGCGGATAGTAGGCATAAAGACGGCGCGTTTCGGCAATCGACCGGGCGGGCCCGAATCGGAGACAATACGGAAATGAGCAAGAACAGCGGCAAGGATAAAGCAAAGAACGCGACGGCCAACAAAACCATCGCGTTGAACAAGCGTGCCCGCCACGAGTACCACATCGAGGAACGCTTCGAGGCAGGCTTGGCCCTGCAGGGCTGGGAGGTGAAGTCGATCCGCGCCGGGCGCGGCAACATCATCGACGCCTACGCCTACGTGAAGCAGGGCGAGATCTTCCTGATCGGCGCGCAGATCACCCCGTTGATCCAGGCCTCCACCCACGTGGTGGCCAACGACCGGCGCGAGCGCAAGCTGCTGCTGCACCGGAACGAGATCGACAAGCTGGTCGGCAAGGTCGAGCGCGATGGCTACACGATCGTGCCCACGGCCATGTACTGGAGCAAGAACAAGATCAAGCTGGAAGTGGCGCTGGCCAAGGGCAAGCAGACGCACGACAAGCGCGATGCCGCCAAGGACCGTGACTGGGCGATCGAGAAGCAGCGCGTGATGCGTCGCGGAAACCGCGACGCGTAACAGCCGTATGTAGAGTCGAGCCATGCTCGACTTGGTTTTTTTGGGACAGCCGAGCATGGGCTCGGCTCTACCGTTCGCGGGACAGCCGAGCATTGGCTCGGCTCTACAGATAGGCGGGCGATCAGCCCGCCAGCATGCCCTGCCCGCGCATCCGCGGCGCCAGCGCCGCATGCATCACCGCCAGGTGCATCACCACCGCCAGCTCCGGCGCATGCCGGTCATCGCCGGCCCGCCACTGCTTTGCCAGCTGGGCCGCATCGTCAGGCAACAGGGCCAGCAGCTGCTGGTCATCCAGCGCATCGGCCTGGTGCTGCAGCTGCTGCGACAACGCCCAGCTGCGGCGGACGTGGGTCAGGATGCTCAACGAGGCCAAGGTCAGCAGGGCAACCGCCGCCCCGTGCTCGAACCACAGCGCGATCACGTCCGGGCCCCAGACCATCACGGCCAGCACGGCCAGGGCCAGCATGCGCCAGCCCGGCACGAGGGCCTGGTCGCGTCGCGGCCAGTACACCACCACCGCGCTGGCCACCAGGAACACCGCCGCCGTCGCCGGCAGCGCGGTCAGGCAGGCCGCCGTGACGATCGCGGCCAGCACCGCCCAGACCCAGCCGGGCGGCAACGCGCGTCGGCGGTAGTCGGCGCCTACCGGCCCGATCAGCTGTCGCAGGCTGCGTTGTTGGATGGTGTCAGTCACCCGGGGTCTCCGTGTCGTTCCTGGCTCGGATGTTGGCCGCCAGTGTGTCGCAAAATCGTGCCAATGAAGTTAGCAATCCGCTATGACAACGGCTCTACAACTTGTTGCGGATTGCCAAGGTGACTGTTCAGCTGTTTTGCCGTAGCATTGCAACCGTTGGGCAGGCCCGGCACGTGGCAACACGCACTTGGCCTAGTACCTTGCAGAACTTGAAGAAACCGGGGGTGCATTGGTTTCGACGGGGGTTGTGAAGTCGCCTGGCGCATGCCGAGGGGGTAGCTGTCCTCGTAAATCCAGCTGCAAAACTCTAGTTGCCAACGACGACAACTACGCTCCGGTCGCTCTCGCAGCCTAAAAACTGCGGTGCGTGACCTTCTGCCGACTTAGGCGGAGCCTCGAAACTGCTTGTGTCCATGCTCGCAGCGTAGAGTCATTATCATGGAATCGCGCTGGGCGGCTGCCTGTCAGTCCGGCACTAGAACAAAACAGGCTGGTTCCCGGGTGCGCTTTGCACACCGTGCTGCTCGGGGATGAGATTCAACGGTGAGCTAAGCATGTAGTGCTGGGGATGGAGTGCCTTCGGACGGCGGTTCAATTCCGCCCACCTCCACCATCTGTACCGCCCTTCGGGGCACGAGAAGCCGGACACTCCCGTCGATTGGGGTCCGGCTTTTTTGTTGCCTGTTCTACGGCCGCATTTCGCCCGATACCGCCGATAATGTCGCTTAGGACCGGCGGATCTCCCGCCGAGCACAGGGAACAGAACGATGGCGTTGGTGAGTTGCATGGAGTGTGGCCGCGAAGTCAGTGACAAGGCCGCCAGTTGCGTCGGCTGCGGCGCCCCGATCGGCGCCACCCGCCCGACCCCGCCGCCGCTGCATGCGGCACCGGTGTATGCCGCCCCTTACGCACAACCGCAACCGGTGGCGCGTGCCCGCGTCGCCTACGTCCTGCTGGGCCTGTTCCTCGGCGGGCTGGGCATCCACAACTTCTACGCCGGCTACCACGGCCGTGCCGTGGCCCAGCTGGTCATCACCCTGCTGCTGGGCTGGCTGTTCATCGGCCTGTTCATCACCGGCGTGTGGGCGCTGATCGAGATCATCACTGTCGATACCGACGCCGCCGGCGTGCGCATGGTCTGAGTTCCGCGCTTCGGCCCGTGCAAACGCCTGCGGGCTGGCCCACACTCGATCCGTGCCCGACCACGGCCCCGAACGCCAGAAGGACCTGCCATGAAACGCCAGATCACCGCCCTGCTCCTCGTGCTGACCACCAGCACCGCCCTCGCCGCGGCGCCGTCGGACAAGGGCACTGCCGCCTTGGAAGCCCTGCTGGCCTGCAAGGCCGGCTCGGACTTCACCCAGGCCCAAGCTGAAAAAGCGCTGCAGTCTGCCGGCCTGACGCACCTGCGGGGCGGCGTGTTCGAGGTCCAAGGCGGCAAGGTCGCCCTGTTCGCCGGCACCGTGGACAGCGCCAGCGTCGACATCGCCCCGGGCGGCAGCAAGAGCCTGCATGTCTATCTGAAGGACGTGGCTGCCCCGCAGGTGGGCCGCCAGCTGTCGGTCACCACGGTCAATGAAGACGCGGAGACCGAAGCGCCCTCGTACATCCGCAAGGTGGACGCAAAGCACACCCTGCATGTCGGCGCCGCCGATGATTACGAGGGTTACTCGGCGTCGGTGACCTGCCAGATCGCCGGCTGAGCGCAGGCGCCCTGCCCTACAGCCAGCGCCGCACGTCGCGCCGGAAGGCGGCATAGTCGGCGCCGAACCGGGCAGACAGTACCCGCTCCTCCGGCAGGATCTGGAAGCGGGTGATCCAGCCGACAAACAGCGGCACCACCAGCAGGGCTGCGGCACTGCCCAGCCACAGCATTCCGCCCAGCAGCACCAGCGCCTGCCCCAGGTACATCGGGTTGCGCGTGTGGCGGTAGATGCCGCCGGTCACCAGCGCCGTGGCGGCGGCCGGGCGCAGCGGATTGACCGTCGTCCGTGCGCGGCGGAAAGCCAGCTTCGGTAGCAGATTCAGCATCAGCCCCGCCAGCATCACCGCCACCGCAGCCCAGCCCGGCACCGGCACCGGCAGCGCCGGCCACGGCCAGGCGCAGGCCAGCGCATAGCCCAGCACCCCGCACAGCAGCATCACCAGCGGCGGCGGAATCCGCGTTTCCAGCAGGTGCATCGTCATTCCCTGAAATGCCCTGCCGGCGATGGTGCCACAGTCCGTCCAGCGCGCGTTTAGCCACGTGCTTCCGCGTTGACACCCCGGCCGCTAGAGTGGCGCCACCGCGCTGGAGGATCGCATGGCAACCACGGGCTTCGGCGTCATCCGCCACACGACCCTCATCATCACCGTGCTGCTCCTGCTGAGCGGCTGCGCCACGCTGCGCCAGTTCGGCCCATCGGTGCAGGTGGCCTCGGTCACTCCGGGCCAGTACATCGCGCTGAAGCGCGGCGACATCCTCACCAGTGGCAGGCTGAGCGCGGCGACCACCGAAACGCTGCGGGTGGCCGGCCTGGATGAAACCGCCTGCGCCAAGCCCGGCCCGTCGTGCATCGAGGCGATGGAAGCGAGCATCGTGGTGCGCGAGGAGGACAAGCGCTCGGCGCTGGCCGAACTGTGGCTGCAGCAGGCGATGGCCCTGCCCGTGCCCAAGGCCAAGCGCGAAACCACGCCGGCGATGCGGGTGGCCGACGCCGGCTTCCAGCCGCGACTTGATGCGTGGATGCACGTCGCGCGGCAGGCCTATGCGTATCTGTTTTTCACCGAGCGCACGGCCAACCAGCGCGGCTTTGAAGACCGCCAGACCCAGGTGCGCGACTACTACAACCTGGCCGTGCAGGAAGCCGCGGTGATGCTGTTCGATGCGTATTCCAGCCACCAGGCCGGCAACGACAGGAGCCGCCTGCAGCTGGGCCGATGGACCTTCGTGCTGGCGCCGCCCGATGAAGGTGCCGCGCAGGACACGCGCGAGCCGATCGAACTGGTGGCCGCCGCCTCGATGTCCTTCACCGGCACCCTGCGCAGCGTGCACCGCCGCGATGGCTTCGGCGCCGAACTGGTGGCGGTGATGGCCGACCCGGCCACGACCGGCCTGGCTGCTGCCGCCAACGCCGACCAACCCGGGACGCAGGCCGCGCCACCCGAGCGCAGCTGGAGCGAGATGCCCTCGCCCTCGATGACGGTCCTACTGCGTTTTTCCGGCGCCAATCTGTGGGAGATGCTGCACGACGACGAGCCGGAGCTGGAGATCCACGATCCGTACCAGATCGCGCAGGTGCAGCTGCATGGCGAGCAGGTGCCGCTGGCAGCCAACTTCACCGCCGGTTACGCGCTGTGGCTGGCCCGCTCCAACTTCAGCCGGCAGTCGCTGCGCTCGCTGTTCGGCGGCAAGGGCGGCATCGACCGGCCGCATCTGTTCATGATGCAGCCCTACGATCCGGACCGCCGCGTGCTGCTGATGATCCATGGCCTGGCCAGCAGCCCCGAGGCCTGGGTGAACGTGGCCAACGAGCTGATGCGCGACGATGAGATCCGGCGCGATTTCCAGGTCTGGCAGTTCTACTACCCGACCAACATGCCGATCGCGCTCAGCCACGATGCGATCCGGCACACGCTCGAGGATGTGATGAAGCACTACGATCCCAGCGGCAAGGCGGTGGCCTCGCATGACATGGTCGTGGTCGGGCACAGCATGGGCGGGGTGATCTCGCGGCTGATGGTGTCTTCGTCCGGCGACCATCTGGTGGACACGCTGCTGGCGACCACGCAGCTGAGCCCGGCACAGCGCGAACTGCTGCGCACCAAGGGTCCGCCGCTGCTGACCTTCCAGCCCGAACCGGAAATCTCGCGGGTGGTGTTCATCGCCACCCCGCACCGCGGCACCGACGTGGCCGGCACCCGCGTGGGCCGCTGGATCGGCCGCCTGGTGCGGCTGCCGCTGACCGTGCTGGAAGACGTGGCCAGCGCCGCCAACGATGGCCACGTCGACCGCGACGATGGCAAGCACGGCTACCAGATGAACAGCATCCAGAACCTGGACAAGGACGATCCGTTCGTGAAGGCGGTGGCCGACCTGCCGATGTCACCGCGCGTGCGCTACCACTCGATCATCGCGCGCGCCAGCGCCGACGGCCCGCTGGAAAAGACCAACGACGGGCTTGTGCCGTACTGGAGCTCGCACCTGCCCAACGCGGTGTCGGAAAAGGTGATCGTGTCCGGACACAGCGTGCAGGAAGCCACGCCGGCGATCGTCGAACTGCGGCGCATCCTGCATGAGGACATGCAGGCGCATGATGGCGGGCAGAAGTAATCCTGCCCGCGCGGCGTGCCTCAGAAATCCAGGCTGTAACCCAGCGTCACCGTCCGCCCACGCCCGGCGAAATACCGCGCTGGTTCGATCAGCGCGCTCTGCGAGTAATAGGTGATGTACTGCCGGTCGAACAGGTTGGCGATGCCCAGGTTCACCTTGCCCTTGGCAAGCCGGTAGTCCACGCCGAGATCGAACAGCGCGTAGCCGCTGAATTCCTTGGCGGCTTCGTCGAAGTTGCGGCTGAAGGCGTACTGCCCCTGCACGAAGGTGGACAGCTCCGGCGTCCACTGCGCCGACCAGGTGGCGATGACGCGGTTCGGTGCGATGTTCAGGCCATCCAGGCGCGCATCGAGCCGGCCATCAGCGTTGCTGTCATAGCGGCCACGGGTCCAGGCGTAGGACAGGCCCAGGCGGTGCGCATCATTCAGACGATAACGCACGCTTGCATCCAGGCCTTCGATGGCGGTCTTTTCGCGGGCGAGCTGGAACGCGCCGTCGACTGCGATGACGCGCGTGCCGTACTCGGAGCGAGACTGGAACGCACTGGCCTCGGCTTCCCACGACGGCGAGCGGTAGCGCACGCCGATCTCGCTGTTGCGGGTCAGCAGCGGCTGCAGCGAACGCAGCGATTCCACGTTGGTACCCGGCGTGTTGATCGAGCGCAGCACGCGGCCGACGTCGGGCATGCCGAACCCTTCGGAATAGCTGGCGAAGGTGTTGAAGCGCTCGGTCGGCGCGTACACCAGGCCGATGTTGCGCAGGTTCTGCTGGAACTTCAGCTTGCCGCCCTGCACCGCCACGCGGTTGTAGCGGTACAGCGTGGTGTAGCTGTCGATGCGAAGGTCGGCCTCTTCGCGGCGCCAGCCGCCCTGCACGGTCAGCTGCGGCAGCAGTCCGTAGTCGGCCTGCACGAAGCCGGCCACGCTGCTGTAGCGCGAATCGGGCACGTAGGTGCGGCCGGTGCCGTACAGATCCTGCTTGCCACTGTCGCGCAGCGTGTCCACGCCGGCAGTGATCTTCAGGTCGCCGCCGAGCAGGTCATCGCGACCAAGGCTCGTCTTGGAGCCCCACTTCGAGGCGGTCGAGCGCGACTGGTCATACAACGTCCCGACCGGTGCGATCAGCGGGTCCTGGAAGGTGGACGAGTTGTCCGCACCGAACAGGCCTTCAAATTCCTGGTTGAACACCATCGCCTTCAGCTCCATGCCCGCCAGGTCGTGGTGGGTGTAGCTGAGGCCTGTGGTCCAGGCATCGTTCCAGGCCGGCGTGCCCGGCGGCGTGCCGCGCACCGACGTCGTGGCGATGCCCAGGTCGCGGTTGCCGGCCACCGGCACGTACTCGGCCTTGGACTTGATGCGGTAGCGGTTGCTGCTGAACTGCAGCTCCTGGTTGTCGTCGATCCAGTAGCCCAGCTTGGCGTGCAGGTCATAGGCACGGGTCGACATCAGGTCGCCCTGGGTGACGTCCACGCCGATCGGCGTGCCCTCGCCGTCCACCCACAGGCCCTGGTCTTCATAACCGGCGCCGAGCAGGTAATCCCACTTGCCCTTGCTGCCGCTGATGCGGTAATCGGCGCGATAGCCGGTGGTTTCACCGCGCACCTCGGACGTCGGCAGCGTGGTCTGCACGCCCAGGTGCTGGTTGACCGCACCCGGTTCCGGTCGCCGGGTGATGAGGTTGATGGTGCCGCCGGTGGCGCCCAGGCCGTTCATGGCGTTGGCGCCCTGGATGACTTCGATGCGCTCGACCAGCGCGTAATCGATCGTATGCGCTTCGCGACCGGTGGGTCGCAGCGGGTTCGACTGCGGAATGCCATCGACCAGGATCAGCGGCGTGCGACCGCGCAGGGTCTCGCCGCTACCGTTCATCTTGCCGCGGCTGGGCGTGTACGACGGCAGCAGGCTGGACAGCACATCGGACGAATTGCTGCTGAGGCGCAGCTGCTGCTCGATCTGTTCCTTGCCGATGATGACCACCGTCTGCGGCGCGGTGGCGGCGTCCTGCCCGGTACGCGAGGCGGTCACGATGACCTTGTCGAGCGTCTGCGCCTCGGGCGGGGCCTGCTCGGCGTGGGCGTGGGCACAGACCAGCAACGAAATGGCGACCGTCAGCCGCGAATATCTCAGCACGTGAACTCCTCTTGGGGGGAGGGCGTGGCGATATGGCTGGCCCGGAACAGGGGCGTATCTTTCCCGACGTGTCGAAATGCGTCAAATCCATGCTGCTCTGCGACTACCCATCCAGCGGGCGCCGTGCTACATCGCAGAGGCGCATGTGCGCGATTGCAGAAAGCAAGGATGACGCTTATGAAACTGCAACTGGCTTCGCTGGCCGCACTGATGTTGGCCGCAGCAGCCCTTTCCCCGGCAGGGGTTTCCGCCGCTGGCCTGCCGGGAACGTCGACCACCCAGTGCGTACCGGTCAGGATCGACAACAGAACGGTGCATCAGCACTGCACGGTCACCCACACGTGGCCCGATGGCTCGATCACGACTTCGGAGTATTGGATCGACCAGAACGGCACCTGGTACATCCCGGCCAACTGACCACTGTGCAGTCCGCCGGGCGGTTCCAGCCGCCCGGCCTCGATCCAGCCGCCCATCCCGGCACACCTCCTCCTCCCGTTCCATGGCATGCTCCGTGAAACCGTTTTCATGGGATGGAGGGATTCCACGATGTTGTCGCGTCTTCGCCGGCCCGCACTGTGCGCGCTGCTGGCTCTTGCTCTGCCTGCCGCTGCCTGGGCAGCCCAACCGCCCGCTCCGCTGAAGGTGATGTCCTTCAACGTACGCACCCCGGCCGATACCGAACCCGGCAAGCGCTGGGACGACCGTCGCGACGTGATGGTCAAGGTCATCCTCGATGCGCACCCGGCCGTGGTCGGCACCCAGGAACTGGTGCAGGAACAGGCCACCTACCTGGCCGCCCACCTGCCCGGCTACCGCTGGTTCGGCGAAGGCCGCCGCGGTGGCGACGGCGACGAACACATGGGCGTGTTCTACGACACCAAGGTGCTGGCCATCGAGGAGTCGGGCAACTTCTGGCTGTCCGATACGCCGGACGTGCCGGGCAGCATCACCTGGGGCAACCTGTACCCGCGCATGGTCACCTGGGCACTGTTCCGCCGCCTGGACGATGGCCGTCGCTTCTACTTCATGGACACCCATCTGCCCTACCGCGACGAGGACGAGCCGCGCCGGATCAAGGGTGCCGAGCTGATCGCCAAGCGCCTGCAGACGCTTCCCGCCGACTTGCCAGTGGTGCTGACCGGTGATTTCAACACCGAGCCAGGCAGCGAGACCTACAAGGCGTTCACCCGCGTGCTGCAGGACACCCGCACCCAGGTGAAGGCGCCGAAGGGCCCGCGCGAGACCTTCCACGATTTCACCGGCAAGGCCACCGTGCAGCTGGACTGGGTGCTGGTGCGTGGCTTCCATGCACGCAGCTTCACCACCGACGACCGTCGCATCGGCGGCGTGCTGCCGTCGGACCACTTCCCGCTGGTGGTCGAACTGGACTGGCCGAAGCCCTGAGCACGTGCGGCCATCGCTACGGCGGTGGCCGCCTTCCCAGCAGGCGATACAGCGCCTGATGCTGGTCGCGCGCCTGGCAGATGCGTGCGGCGATGGCCAGGAACAGGCCGATGCCGACCAGGCCTGGCCCGAGCATCGCATCGGGCAGGCGCAGGAAGCCGATGGCCACTGCCAACGCGGCCAGCACCAGCAGCGCCACCACCACTACGGACAGGCCTGCGCCAGGCAGGCCGGGATCGCCGAACAGCACCCGCTGCGTCGATTGCTTGTCGTCACTCATTGCCGCCGCTCCTTGGAACCTGCCCTATTAGTTACTACGGCGGGCCAGCGCTTCGGCAGAGTCAGAAGCGTCATGACGGCAGCGGGCCAGATACAACAAAGGGACGGATGCCTGCGCATCCGTCCCTTCGTGGGTACCGCAACCCTGCGGTTACTGCACCTGCGCCACGCTCGGCGCCTGCGGCGACTGCCCCCAGCCGCCCAGTGCCTTGTAGACACCGACCACACTCACGTTGACCTCGGCCTCGGCTGCGGCCAATGCATCGTCAGCGGCCAGCTGCGTGCGCTGCGCATCCAGCAGGGTCAGGAAGTCCTCCGAACCCTCGCGGAAGCGGATCTGCGCCAGCGATTCGGCACGCCGCGCGGCCTGCGCCTGCTCGACCACGATGGCCAGCCGCGCCTGCTGCTTGGAGTAGCGGGTCAGCGCGTTCTCGGTGTCTTCCAGCGCCAGCAGCACGGCCTGCTCGTACTGCGCGGCCACGCCTTCGGCCTCGGCCTTGCTGGCACGCAGGCGTGCACGCACGGTGCCGAAGTCGAACGCCGCCCAGCTCAGCGACGGGGTCAGCGACCAGGCCTTGTTGTTGCCGTTGACCAGGCCGCTGGCATCGCCGCCGAGGAAGCCGACGAAACCGGACAGCGACAGCCGCGGGAACAGATCGGCGGTGGCCACGCCGACACGCGCGGTGGCGGCGGCGAGGCGACGCTCGGCCACGCGCACGTCGGCACGCTGGCGCAGCAGTTCGCGGGTGTCACCCAGCGGCAGTGCCTTGGCAAACGCCGGCACGTCCTGCGGCGCCAGCATCGCGGTCAGCACTTCCGGGCGCTGGCCCAGCAGCACCGCCAGGCGGTTGCGCGACTGTGCCTCGGACACTTCCAGCAGCGGGATGTCGGCCTCGATCGCCTTCAGGCGGGCGCGGCTGCTCTGCACATCCAGTTCGCTGCCGGCACCCAGTTCCCAGCGCGCCTCGGTCAGCTTCTGCGTATCGCGCAGGTTTTCCAGCGTGTGCTGGGCCACCGCGATGCGCTTCTGCGTGCCACGCAGCTCGAAGTAGTTGCGCGCCACTTCGGCGGCGACCAGCACCTGCGCATCGGCCAGGTTGGCCTGCTCGGCACCGAGGTCGGCGCGTGCGGCCTCTGCAGCACGGCGCTTGCGGCCGAACAGATCCAGCTCCCAGCCCGCATCGAAGCCGAGCTGGTAGCTTTCACTGAACACCCGCTGCCCACCCAGCTGCGGATCGGGTTGCTTGCGGCGGTCGTAGCTGCCGTCAGCGGTAATGTGCGGGGCCTGGTCGAAGCGGCTCTCGACGAACACCGCACGGGCCTGGCTGACGCGGGCCACGGCCACGCGCAGGTCCAGGTTGTCCGACAGTGCGCCGTGCACCAGTTCTTCCAGCACCGGATCATCGAACTGCGCCCACCAGCTGGCCACCGGCGAGGCGGTGCTGTACACCGCCTGCTGTGCGCCCTGCAGGACCACCGGCTCCTGTGCCGGGGCCGCGTAGTTGGGGCCGACGCTGACACACCCGGCCAGCACCAGGCTGGAGATGGCCATCGCCAACGTGCGGATCACCATGGCAGCACCTCGCCCAGGTAGGTGAAGCTGCCGCTGGCGCCGGCTTCGCCGATCAGTGCCATTTCCACGCTGGAACGTGCGCCTTCGCTGATCTCGATTTCGCCGTTGCCACCGTTCATGTCGGTCTTCACGTAGCCGGGGTGCACGGTGTTGACCTTGATCGGGGTGTTGCGCAGCTCGTAGGCCAGGGCCAGGGTCCAGCTGTTCACCGCCGCCTTGGAGGCGTTGTAGGCCGGAACCTTGAAATCGTAGATGTCCGAATTCGGGTCGGCGTGCAGGGTCTGCGAAGCGAGCACGCTGGACACGTTGACGATGCGGCCGGACGTGGCCTGCTTGACCAGCGGCAGGAAGGCCTGGGTGACCGCGACCAGCGCGTAGACGTTGGTGTCGAAGGTGCGGTGCCAGGTGTCCAGCGACTGCTCGGACGGCGCCTGCGCCGGGTTCTCGATCATGATGCCGGCGTTGTTGACCAGGATGTCCAGGCGGCCGTGGCGCTGGCGCACCTGTTCGACGGCCTCGGCGATGCTGGCGGCATCGGTCACGTCCAGCTGGATGGCTTCCACCGGCAGGCCTTCGCCCTGCAGCAGCAGCGCCTGCTCCACCGCGGTCTCGCGCTTGCGGCCGGCCAGCAGCGTGTGCACGCCGGCCTGGGCCAGCTGGCGCACGGTTTCCAGGCCGATGCCACGGGTGGCGCCGGTGACCAGCGCGATCTTGTTCTGATGGGTGTTCATGGATTCATGCCTTGGTTTGGGGGAAGCGGCCGCCGCTCGGGGCGGCGACCGCGGGAGTGCATGTCAGTGGTGGATGGTGGGGTCGCCGTGCTGCACCAGCTGGCCACCGCCGTTGCGGGTGACGAACTTGCGCAGGGCCACGTAGAACACCGGGGTCAGGAACAGACCGAACAGGGTCACGCCCAGCATGCCGGCAAACACCGTGATGCCGGTGACAGAGCGCACTTCGGCGCCTGCACCATGGGACAGCACCAGCGGCACGGTGCCGGCGATGAACGCGATGGAGGTCATCACGATCGGACGCAGACGCAGGCGGCAGGCTTCCAGCGCCGCTTCAACGATGCCCTTGCCGCCCATTTCCAGTTCACGGGCGAACTCGACGATCAGGATCGCGTTCTTGCACGCCAGGCCCATCAGCACCACCAGGCCGACCTGCACGAACACGTTGTTGTCACCACCGGTCATCCACACACCGAACAGGGCCGACAGCAGGGTCATCGGCACGATCAGGATCACCGCCAGCGGCAGCGACCAGCTTTCGTACAGCGCTGCCAGCACCAGGAAGGCCAGCATGATCGCCACCGGGAACACGATGAAGGCGGCCTTGCCCTGGGTGGCCTGCTGGTAGCTCAGGTCGGTCCATTCGGTGGTCATGCCCACCGGCAGCACCTTGCCGGCGATCTCGGTCAGCTTGTTCATCGCTTCGGCCGAGGACAGCAGGCGCGGGTCGGCTTCGCCGGCCAGATCGGCAGCCGGGTAGCCGTTGAAGCGCAGTACCGGGTCCGGGCCGAAGGTCTGCTTGATGGTGACCATCGAACCGATCGGCACCATCTCGCCGCGATCATTGCGGGTACGCAGCTTGCCGATGTCTTCGACGCTCTCGCGGAACGGGCCGTCGGCCTGGGCGATCACCTGCCAGGTACGACCGAACTGGTTGAAGTCGTTGACGTAGGCCGAACCCAGGTAGGTCTGCAGGGTGTCGAACAGCTCGGTGAGCTGCACGCCCTGGGCCTTGGCTTTCACGCGGTCCACTTCCGCATCCAGCTGCGGCACGTTGGCCTGGTAGCTGGTGATCGGGAAGGCCATGCCCGGGGTCTGCGCGACGGTGCCCTGCATCGCCTGCACGGCATTCTGCAGCGCGCCGTAGCCCAGGTTGCCACGGTCCTGGATGAACATCTGGTAGCCGTTGCCGTTGCCCAGGCCGAGGATCGGCGGCGGCATCATCGCGAAGGCGAAGCCTTCCTGCAGCCCGGCGATCTTCTGGTTGATCTCGGCGTTGATCTGCGCAGCGGTACGACCATGACGCTCGGCGAACGGCTTGAGCGGAATGAACGCCACGCCGGTGTTGGGCGTGTTGGTGAACTGCAGCGCGTTCAGGCCCGGGAACGAAATGGTGTGGGCAACGCCATCGGTTTCCTGGGCGATCTTGGCGACCTTGCGCAACATTTCATCGGTACGCGCGATCGACGAACCTTCCGGCAGCTTCACGCCGGCGATCAGGTACAGCTTGTCCTGGGTCGGGATGAAGCCCGGCGGCACCACCTTGAAGACCAGGCCGGTACCAACCAGCAGGATCGCGTAGACCACGAACACCGCGCCACGACGGCCGAGGATCTTCGAGACACCACGCTCGTACTTCTCCGAGCTGGACTTGAAGAAGCGGTTGAACGGACGGAACACCCAGCCGAACAGGCGGTCGATGAGGCGCGTCGGCGCGTCCTTGGCAGCGTCATGCGGCTTCAGCAGGCGCGCGGCCAGGGCCGGCGACAGGGTCAGCGAGTTGATCGCCGAGATCACCGTGGAGATCGCGATGGTGACGGCGAACTGCTTGTAGAACTGGCCGGTGACGCCGGACAGGAAGGCCATCGGCACGAACACGGCGCACAGCACCAGCGCGATCGCGATGATCGGGCCGGACACTTCGCGCATGGCCTGGTGGGCCGCCGCGAGCGGGGTGAGGCCTTCCTCGATGTTGCGTTCAACGTTTTCGACGACCACGATCGCATCGTCGACCACGATGCCGATCGCCAGCACCAGGCCGAACAGGCTCAGCGTGTTGATCGAGAAGCCCAGCAGGTACAGCGCAGCGAAGGTACCCACCACCGACACCGGCACGGCGATCAGCGGAATGATCGAGGCGCGCCAGGTCTGCAGGAACAGGATCACCACCAGCACCACCAGGGCGATGGCTTCGAGCAGGGTGGACACCACGGCCTTGATCGAGTCACGCACGAAGATAGTGGTGTCATACACCGCCTCGTACTTCACGTCGGCCGGCATGGTCTTCTGCATCTCGTCCATGGTGCCGATGACCGCATCACGGATTTCCAGCGCGTTGGCGCCCGGTGCCTGGAAGATGCCGATGCCCACCGCGTTCTTGCCGTCCAGCTGCGAGCGCAGGGTGTAGTCGCCAGCGCCCAGTTCCACGCGGGCCACATCGGACAGGCGCACGATCTCGCCATCGGTGCCGCTCTTGAGCACGATGTCGCCGAATTCCTTCTCGGACTTCAAGCGGCCCTGGGCGTTGATCAGGGTGAGGAACTGGCTGTTGGGCAGCGGTTCCGCACCGAGCTGGCCGGCCGAGACCTGCACGTTCTGCTCGCGCATGGCGGCGACCACGTCGCTGGCGGTCAGGCCGCGCGAGGCCACCTTGTCCGGGTCCAGCCAGGCGCGCATGGCGTAGTCACCGCCACCAAAGATCTGCGCATCACCCACGCCCGGGATACGGGCCAGCGCGTCCTTGACGTGCAGGCGGGCGTAGTTGCGCAGGTACAGGGTGTCGTACTTGCCATTGGGCGAGGTCAGGTGCACCACCATCAGGAAGGTCGGCGACTGCTTCTGGGTGGTCACACCCTGCCGGCGCACGTCCTCGGGCAGACGCGCCTGCGCCTGCGCCACGCGGTTCTGCACCTTCACCGCCGCCGCGTCCGGGTCGGTGCCCGGGCGGAAGGTGACGGTCATCTGCAGCACGCCATCGGAGCCGGCCACCGACTTGAGGTACATCATGCCCTCGACGCCGTTGATCGCCTCTTCCAGCGGGGTGGCCACGGTTTCAGCGATGACCTTGGGGTTGGCGCCCGGGTAGACCGTGCGCACGACCACCGACGGCGGCACCACTTCGGGGTACTCGCCGATCGGCAGCAACGGGATCGAGATCAGGCCGGCGGCGAAGATCACGATCGACAGCACCGCCGCGAAGATCGGCCTGTCGATGAAGAAACGGGAAAAGTCCATGGAGGAATTCCTGGGAAATGCCGCCGACGGGCAACAGCCGCCCTGCCCCTCGTCAAAATGACGAAGGCAGGGAAGGCTGCCGCTGGCGCCGGCAGCTAAGCGGAAACTTGGATCAGGAGACGGCGGATCAGTGGTTCAGGGCGGCGGTGGCATCGCGGCCCGGTGCAGCGGCCGGCGGCTGCATCGCCACCGCCTTGGCCTGCACCGGCATGCCCGGCATGAAGACCTTCTGCACGCCGTCGATGATGACCTTGTCACCCGCGGCCAGGCCGCTCTCGACGATGCGCAGGCCTTCGGCGGTGCGGCCGAGCTGGATGTCGCGGCGCTGGGCCTTGCCATCCTTGTCGACCACGTACACGTACTTGCGGTCCTGGTCGGTCAGCACGGCCTTGTCATCGATCAGCATGGCCTGGAACTGGCCGCTGCCGAGCAGCTGCACGCGGGCGAACAGACCCGGGGTGAACTGGCGGTCGGCGTTGTCCAGCAGCGCGCGGACGCGGATGGTGCCGGTGCTGCGGGCCACCTGGTTGTCGAGGAAGTCGACCTTGCCGGTGTGCGGGTAACCCTCTTCACCGGACAGGCCGACCTTCACCGGCAGTTCGCTGTCACGTTCGCTCGGGCGTTCACCCTTGCGGGCCATCTGGGCGTAGCGCAGGAAGGTGCTTTCGTCGGCATCGAAGTACACGAACACCGTGTCCAGCGAGACCAGCGTGGTCAGCACGCTGGCGCTGTCGCCGGCGGTGACCAGGTTGCCGGCGGTGACCATCGCGCGACCGGCACGGCCGTCGATGGGCGCGCGCACCTTGGTGAATTCCAGGTTGAGGCGGGCGGCATCCAGTGCGGCCTGCGCGGCCTGCACCGCGGCACCGGACTGGTCGGCCGCGGCGCGACGCTGTTCGGCGGTCTCGGTGGAGATGGCCTGCTGCTCGGACAGGCGCTTGGCACGCTCGGACTCGCTGCGGGCCAGGCTGGCCTGGGTGCGGGCGCGGGCCAGTTCGGCGGCGGCGCGATCGTACTCGGCCTGATAGCTGCGGGCGTCGATGGTGAACAGGACGGCGCCCTTCTTCACTTCTTCGCCTTCCACGTAGTTGACCTTGTCGATGTAGCCGGAGACGCGCGGGCGCAGTTCGACGCTCTGCACGGCCTCGACGCGGCCGCTGAACTCGTCCCACTGGCTGATCGGCTTGACCAGCACCGGGGCGGCACTGACCTGCGGCGGCGGCGGCGCGCCGGCCTCTTCGGCATGGCCGCCACTGCAGGCGGCCAGCACCGCGGCTGCGAGGATCGACACGCCGGCCATCGCCAGGCGACGGCTGAAACGATGTGGGGTGGTGTTGGGGGAAGTCATGGCATGCATCCGTACGGAAGGGGTGGTAGTGCGTGTAAATCGAAGATCGGTGAAACGGCGGCGTAGCCTGCGACCTCAACGATGGTTGAGGTCAAGCAACGCCTGCGGTGTCGCGCCACAGCGGTGGCAGGTCGAGGTTCAACAGGCCGCGAGGCAGTTCCGCATCGCTGCTGTCGCAGCGGACGATGGCGCGGTTGTCGCGGCATCCATCGAGCAGGGACACCACGCGGCGGCCGACCAGCAGCGAGCTGGGCCACTCGATGCAGGCGTTGGCCGCATTGGCCGGGGTGCACACGGGGCTGCACACTTCCAGCATCTGCGCACGCACGCCCAGTGCCTGCGCTTCCTGGTGCACGACCTGCGCGTACATGCGCAGCGCGGCGGTGGTGATCGAGGTTTCACCGTAGCCAGCCCAGGGCTTGGCACCGGCGGGGCTGCCGATCATCACGTAGCGGCGGGCGTGCGGGTTGTCCTGCAGCAGCGGCAGCAGGTGGCGCACCGCGTGGGCGTGCGGCATCAGGTCGGCCTGCATTGCACCCAGCAGGGCATCGCCACTGCGGTCGATGACACGGCCGCGGTTGTACGGGCCGCCCATCGCCGCGACCACGGCGGCCAGCGGACGCGGACGCTGCGCCACGCGTTCGGCCAGCACCCGTGCCGAGCCGTCGTCGCTGAGCGAACCCAGCATCGTCTGCAGGCCGGGCTCATCGGCGAACAGCTCGTGCAGCGCCGCCAGTCGGCCCGGGTCGCGCCCCACCACCAGGACCGGACTGCCGGCCTCCAGCAGGGCACCGACCACGCCCTGGCCGACGGCACCGGTGCCGCCAAGGACCAGGACTTCGGGCGTCAGAATCCCATTCACGGGACATTTCCTCCCAAATCCGGGATAGTCCCAATTCGACGCAGTCGGTCGCCCTGGCGGGGGACCAGACGGATCGAACTGCCGCGCTGGCTACGGACGGGCGCGGTGAACTCCCGGAAATCCTTGTGTACCAAGGAACTGGGGCGGGCTTCCACGGTCATGGCCTGGTCCAGAGCGTTCTGGCCGGCACGCCGGAAGTGGTCAAGAATGTTGCGCAGGCTCATGGGGGACGAGCTCCATTTCACGAATGGCGCCACGATAGACCTCAAACCTTTACTTGATTAGTCCGGATTAAGGGGAATAATCATCCCGTCCCCGGTCCAATCGATCTGTCACGATTGTCCCATCCCCGCCGTCCAGGATCCCGACCATGTCCCACGATCTCAACGAGACGCTGATCTTCGTCAAGGTGGTCGAGCAAGGCAGCTTCATTGCCGCTGCCAAATCGCTCGGCCTGCCCAAGACCACGGTCAGCCGTAAAGTGCAGGAGCTGGAAACGCGCCTGGGTGCGCGCCTGCTGCATCGGACCACGCGCCGCCTCGGCCTCACCGAAGCCGGTTCGATCTATCACGAGCATTGCCAGCGCATCGCACGCGAACTGGAAGAAGCCGAGAGCGCGGTGAGCCAGTTGCAGTCCGGCCCGCGTGGCTGGCTGCGCTTCACCGTGCCCTACGCCATCGGCATCACCTGGATCGCGCCGCTGCTGGGCCAGTTCCATGCGCAGTACCCGGAAATCCGCCTGGACATGCACCTGGGCAACGAGAAGCTGGACCTGATTGCAGGCGAAGCCGATCTTGCGCTGCGCGTGGGTGCCCTGCCCGATTCCAACCTGGTCGCGCGCAAGCTCGGCAGCCTGCGTACGCAGGTGTTTGCCAGCCCGGCTTACATCGAACGCTACGGCGAGCCGCTGCACCCGGAAGAACTGCAGTTCCACCGCATCCTGGCCATGCGCAAGCCGTACCACACCGGCAATTCGCCGCGCTTCACCTGGCAGCTGGGCGAGAACGGTGGCGAGCTGCGCGATTTCCCGGTGACGCCACTGATGACCGCCAACGACATGTCGGCGTTGAACGGCGCGCTGGTGTGTGGCGAAGGCCTGCTGCTGACCGGCGACGTGATGGCCAAGCCGTTCGTCGAATCGGGCATGGTGCGCCGCGTGCTGGCCGGCTGGACCGGGCCGGAAGTGGACTTCAACGCGGTGTTTGCCGGCGGCCGCCTGGTCTCGCCGAAGGTGCGTGCCTTCGTCGATTTCCTGGTGGAGAAGCTCAACTTCGACGCCAACTACATGCTGGCGCAGTGCCCGGCGGCGAAGCTGGCACGGCAGCAGCAGGAGAAGGAGGACGCCGCGCTGGAAAGCAGTGGCAAGCGCATCCTCGAGAAGGTCACTGCTGCGGCATGACCGACGCATCCACGCATGGCGTGGATCCACTGCTCGACTGCTTTTGTAGAGTCGAGCCATGCTCGACTCTACAGGCCGGAGAGCACGTGCTCGACCAGCGCGCGCAGCTTCGGCTCGGCCTGGCGACGGCTCGGGTAATACAGGAAAAAGCCCGCGAAACGCGGGCAGTACGGCTCCAGCAGTGACACCAGTTCACCGCGCTGCAGCCACGACCGCCACGTCTCTTCCATGCCGATGGCGATGCCCGCGCCGGCCAGCGCCAGGCGCACCATCACGCCCATGTCGTTGCTGGTGATTTCCGGCTGCACATCGACGCTGAACTCGCGGCCGCGTTCCTCGAATTCCCAGCGATACGGCGCCTTGCCCGGCGCACTGCGCCAGCCGATGCAGCGATGCCCGGCCAGGTCGCGCGGATGCGTGGGCAGCGTGTGCTGATCGCGGTACGACGGCGCGCACACCACCAGCTGCCGCTGCCGCGCCGATACGGGCACGGCGACCATGTCCTGGGCGATGACTTCACCCAGGCGCACGCCCGCATCGAAGCCTGCGCCGACGATGTCGAACTCCTCATCGCTCACCGTGATGTCCAGCTGCAGCGCGGGGTGCTTTGCCGCGAAGCTGGCCAGCAACGGTCCGGCGAGGAAGGCTTCGGCGATGGAAGAGACGGCGAGCCGCAGCTGCCCGGACACGGCGGCCTGGCGCCGTTGCGTGGCCTCCAGTGCGGTGTCCAGTTCGGCCAGCGCCGGGCGCACTGACGCCAGCAGCGCCTGCCCGGCATCGGTCAGGTTGACGCTGCGCGTGGTGCGCAGGACCAGGGCGATGCCCAGCACCTGTTCCAGCTTGCTGATCGTCTGGCTGACTGCGGACCGGGTCACGCCCAGCTGCCCGGCCGCACCGGTGAAGCTGCGGCACTCGGCCACCCGCTGGAACACGGCAAGGGCATTGAGATCGACAGACATTGGTTAGCAATCCTTAACAGGCTGATCGGCAATCGCCATCTTATCGCGACAAAGCGGGCGATCTACCGTGGCGACACCGGGTCCAGACCGACCCTTTCCATCCGTACAGGAGTCCTGCCATGAGCCTTTCCCGAACCATCCTCATCACCGGCGCGTCCAGCGGCATCGGCGCCGGCATCGCCCACACGCTGGCCCAGCCGGGTGCACGCCTGGTGCTCGGAGCGCGCCGTGTGGACCGCCTGCAGGCACTGGCCGACGAACTGCGCGGGAAAGGTGCGCAGGTGCTGGTGCAGGCGCTGGACGTGACCCAGCGCGCGCAGGTCGATGCGTTCGCCGCCGCCGCGCTGGCGGAATTCGGCAGCATTGATGTAATCGTCAACAACGCCGGCGTCATGCCGCTTTCGCCGATGGCCTCGTTGAAGGTGGACGAGTGGGACCGGATGATCGACGTCAACATCCGCGGCGTACTGCACGGCATCGCCGCCGTGCTGCCGCACATGCAGGCGCGTGGCCAGGGGCAGATCATCAACATCGCCTCGATTGGTGCATTGTCGGTGGTACCGACGGCAGCAGTGTACTGCGCGACCAAGTACGCGGTGCGTGCGATTTCCGAGGGCCTGCGCCAGGAGCACCGCGAGCTGCGGGTGACCTGCATCCATCCGGGCGTGGTGGAAAGCGAGCTGGCTGACACCATCACTGATCCGGTCGCGGCAGAAGCAATGGTGCAGTACCGCGCCATCGCCCTGCAGCCCGATGCGATTGGGCGCGCGGTGCGGTTTGTGATCGAGCAGCCGGGCGATGTGGACGTGAACGAGATCGTGGTGCGGCCGACGGCGGCCGGGTGATGTGCTGGTGCCCTGGTAGGGGTCGAGCTTGCTCGACCGCTTTTTGTAGAGTCGAGCCATGCTCGACTTCCTGAAAGCAGTCGAGCATGGCTCGACTTTACAAAGGCCAGAGCGTGCCGACCAAGGTCGGCACCTACCAGAGCCGGAGCCGTCGAGCGTGCCGACCCAAGAGCAGGAGCAGGACATGCGGCGGACGGTTCCATGGCGTGCCGAGCAAGGCTCGGCACCTACAAAAAATGCCGCCTGCAAGGGCGGCATTTTTGTTCCGGCGTTGCCGGAACAGCAGTAACGCTGCGCGTTACTGCTTGAGCGGAATCACACGGATTTCCACGCGACGGTTCTGCGCGCGGCCGGCATCGGTGCTGTTGTCGGCAATCGGATACGCCTTGCCTGCACCCAGGGTTTCGATGCGGACCTGCTGCACGCCCTGCCCCACCAGGTACTGCGCCACCGAATCGGCGCGCTCCTTCGACAGGCGGTTGTTCACCGCATCGCTGCCGATGCTGTCGGTATGGCCGACCACTTCGATCATGGTCTGGTTGTACTCGTTCAGCGTGCTGGCAACGCCATTGAGCGAGCCGTAGAACTGCGGCTTCAGTGCCGACTTGCCGAAATCGAAGGTGATGCCGTCCGGCAGGTTCAGGGTGATGTTGTCGCCCTGGCGCTGCACGTCGATGCCGGTGTTGGCGGTGCGCTCACGCAGGGCGCGCTCCTGGCGGTCCTGGTAGTTGCCGATGGCCGCGCCGCTCAGCGCGCCGATGCCGGCACCGACAAGCGCGTGCTGGCGACGCTCGGTGGCGCTGTTGCCACTCAGCAGGCCGGCGGCCACGCCGACGGCGGTACCGATCAGGGCGCCACGACCGGTGCGGTTCTGCTGCTCGGTCGGGTTGCCGTACTGGTCACTCTGCACATAGGAGCCGCCGGTGGCGCACGCCGTCAGCGCGGCAGCGGTCATCAGGGCCAGGGCGACATTGCGGGTGGTGTTGCGGATCATGGTGGTCTCCTTGGATGCCGGCCAGTGCGGCGTGCGAACGACCCGGAGGATATACAGCCCGGCGCGATGCCGGGATGATGGATGTGAAGGCCGGACGTGCTGCATTCAGCTTTCTGAGCCGGCCTTCATCTACCCGCTTTACTCGCCACCCGTGCTCCGATAGGCCGCCAGCGCGGCATCGCGACCTGCGGCCAGATCCACCAGCGGCGTGCGCGGATAGCCCGGCGCCTTGTCGGCCAGCAGCAGCGGATGCTGCCAGGGCGCGAAGCGCGCCTTCACCGGCAGCGCCGCCAGCTCCGGCACCCAGCGCGTGATGTAGCGCGCCTGCGGATCGAACTTCTCGGCCTGGGTAACCGGATTGAACACCCGGAAATACGGCGCTGCGTCGGCGCCGGTACCGGCCACCCACTGCCACCCCATCGTGTTGTTGGCCAGGTCGGCATCGACCAGCGTGTCCCAGAACCAGCGCGCGCCATGCAGCCAGTGCGCGCGCAGGTGCTTGCACAGGTAGCTGGCGACGATCATGCGCACCCGGTTGTGCATGTAGCCGGTGTGCCACAGCTCGCGCAGGCCGGCATCGACGATCGGCACGCCGGTGTTGCCACGCTGCCAGTCATGCAGCTGCGCGCTGCTGGGGTTGGCCCACGGGAAACGGTCGAAGCGCGGATTGAGGTTCGAGTTCGGCGTCTTCGGGAAGTGATGCAGCAGGTGGTAGGCGAAATCGCGCCAGCCGAGCTGGCGCAGGTAGCCATCGATATCGGCATCGGTGCCGGCGCTGCGCAGGCCTTCCAGCGCATGGGCGATGCGCCACGGCGCGATCTCGCCGAAATGCAGGTGCGGCGACATCCGCGAGGTACCTACCCGGTCCGGCAGGTCGCGCTGCTCGCGATAGCCGCGCAGGGCGCCATCCTCGAATACCGACAGCGCCTCCAGCGCACCGGCTTCACCCGGCTGCCAGTGCTCCCAGAAGCCGGTGTCCCAGTCCAGCGTCGGCGCCAGCTGCAGTTCTTCCAGCGCGAGGCTGTCGACCTTGTGGACCGGCAGCCTCTTGGGCGCGGCCTGCAGCGCCGGCAGGCGCCAGTGGCTGAGCACGTTGCGCCAGTACGGGGTGAACACCTTGTACGGCTGCCCCTGCTGGGTCTCGATGTCCCAGGGCTCGAACAACAGGCTGCCGTTGCAGCTCTGCGCCTCGATGCCCCGCTCGCGCAGCGTGCGCTTGATGGTGGCGTCGCGCGGCTGGGTGGCCGGCTCGTACTTGCGGTTCCAGTACACCGCCTCGGCGCCGGTTTCCTCGATCAGTGCCTGCAGCGTGGCCAGGCTCTCACCGCTGCGCAGGACCAGCGCCGAACCGCGCGCGCGCAGGTCGGCATCGAGTGCGGCCAACGAGTGATGGCGCCAGGCATCCGAAGCCGCGCCGGGCGTCCACTCGCCCTCTTCCTGCGGCGCATGGATATAGACCGGCACCACATCATGGCCGGCATCGAGCGCGGCCTGCAGGGCCGGATTGTCCTGCAGCCGCAGATCGCGGCGGAACCACACCAACGCTACCGACACGTGCATCGCCTTCGTTCTGGATGGCACACATGATAGCCAGCCGCGGTGAAGGCACTGCACGCAGGGCCCGTCTGCTAGGCTGCCGGGCCCGTTGCCGGAACGCCCCCGCATGAATGACCTGCACGCTGCCTTCGCCCGTTTCGGCCCCCTGCAGGCCCAGCACGAACAGGACTGGCAGGGCCCGTTCCCGCTGCCGCCGGTGCTGGCCCGCTTCTATGCGCAGGTCGGACCGCTGGGGCGCGAGATCAACGCCAAGGTCGGCCATGCCGGCATCACCCTTCCCGGGCTTGAGGTGTAGGTGCCCCCGCTGCAGCGTCTGTGGAGCTACCAGGCCGGTTATCGCTGGAACGGCGTGGACGGCGAACCGATCGAGGACTGGCCCGCCAACTGGCTGGTCGTGGCCGACCTCGGCGCCGATCCCTTCATCCTCGACATGGACGATGGGCGCATTCTGTTCGCACGGCATGGCTGCGGAAGCTGGGAGGCCGATACGTTCTTCGACGACCTGCCGACCCTGATGGCGGCGCTGGCAGCCGCCGGTACGGTGTATCTGGATGCCGGCGACGATCTCTACAACGATGACGACGATGGCGGCATCCGCGCCGAGCACCAGGAAGCGGCCGTGCAGGCGGTGGCCCACGTGCTGGGCGACCGGATCGACGCGGAGTCATTCATCGAGACGCTGCGGGGCTGAATCCACGCATGGCGTGGATCTACTGACCCTCGCTCTCCGGCCACTCCCAGTTGGTTGCACGACCGACAAAATCGCCATGAAGCCCCATGCCACTGCGGTCCACCGGCATGAGCTCACCGCCAAGATGCAGGGTGAGGCCTCGGCAGTCGATCCATTCCGTAAGGATCACCAGGGCATCGTGGATGGCTGCGCTACGTTCAGAGCGCAGCGCTTCAGCCACCCGTCGGCGTTGATCATCGGTCAGGCTGTGCGAGAGCGCATCGCCCGCCTGCTCACCCACCAGGGGCAGCATCTTCTCCAGGCGCTGGGCCGAAACACAGCCTTCGCTGCAACGAACCAGGTCATCGATGATCGTTTGGTAAGCCCGAGCAGCTGTTCTGGACGTCATAGGGCGGTTTCCATCATTCGGTCTGCTGATCCGAATGATGGAACCATCCTTTGCCTCAGGTCCATCACACAGGTTGCAAATCCAGCGAGAAGAAGCGGAACTTCCGGACTTTGGCGCAGGGAGTTCGTCGGATACCCCCCACGATCAACGCGAGGGCGCAGCCTCGAAGCGCTTCATCGCCTCGCTGATCAGCGCACGGGCTTCGGCGGCATTGCCCCAGCCATTGAGCTGCACCGGGTTGCGGCCGGCCGGCAGGTCCTTGTAGACCCGGAAGAACGCCTCGATGCGCTGCCGTTCGATCGCAGGCAGATCGGACAGGTCGCGGATGTTGGCGTAGGTCGGGTCGACCTTGTCGGTGGGCACGCCGATGACCTTCTCGTCGTGCTCGCCGCCATCGATCATCTTCAGATAACCGATCGGGCGGAAGCGCACGATCACGCCCGGATGCAGCGGTTCGCGGGTCAGCACCAGGGCATCCAGCGGATCGTTGTCACCGGCCAGCGTGCGCGGCATCGAGCCGTAGTTGGCCGGATAGGCCACCGGCATCGACTGGAAGCGGTCCACGTGTACGAGACCATCTTCCTTGATCTCGTACTTGGTGAAGCTGCCGGCCGGGATCTCCACCGCCAGGTTCACTTCGGCCGGGGCCTGCTTCGGCTGAGCCGCCAGGAACGGGTGCAGCACGCTGTCGGCGGCGGTCACGGCACCGGCGACCAGCAACAGGGCTGCGCCAAGGGCGGCCAGCGGGGCGATGCGTCGCGTTGTGTTCATGCGGTCACTCCTCATTCCCAGCAACGGTCCGCCCGGCCCTTTGCGGTCTGCGCACGCGGGCAGTCACGCGGGGCGATGCGGTCTTCGCGCAGTTCCACGCGCTGCTTGGTACCTGCAGCGTCGCGGCGCAGCTCGAAGGCATCGTACAACCGGCCGGTGACGGTGCGTGCTTCGTAGCGCAGGTGCTGCGGATCGATCTTCAGCACCTGGAACAGCTGGGTATCCTCGGCCACCGGATCCATGGTCCGGCGTGCCTCGTCGGACAGGCGGTACTGCTTCGGCCCGGCCACCGTCACCACGTACTGCGGCGTGGCGGCCTCACCTTCGCCGCGGCGGCCGTAGGTGTGGTCGTGGCCCTGCAGCACCAGGTCGACGTTGTGGCGGCGCACGACCGGCAGCAGCACGTCGCGCAGCGCAGCGTTCTCGCGGCCTTCGCGCGGCGAATAGAACGGCTGGTGCAGCAGCACGATGGTCCACGGGTGCGGGTTGTTGGCCAGCACCTTGTCCAGCCACTGCGCCTGCGCCTGGGCGGTGCCCAGGTCGAGTGCGGAGGTGCCGTCGAGCACGGCCACGCGCACGTCCTGCACATCGAACCAGTAGGTGCTGCTGGCAGCCGCTGCGGCACCGTTGCCCGGCAGCGCGAACGTCACCGGCCAGTGCTTGCCCAGCACGCGGCGTTCCTGCGGGGTGTCCTCGAACTCTTCGAAGTACTCGTGGTTGCCGATGGCCGGGGCCACCAGGGTTTCCTGCGCCAGCCAGCTGGTGGCGGCGAACCACTCGCCCCATTCGCTGTCATCGGCACCGTCGCCACCGCTGACCAGGTCACCGGCGAACAGGCTCATGCGCGCCTCCGGTGCGGTCTTCTGCGCGGCACGCACCACGCGGCTGACATGGCTGAGGTTCTTGTTCTGGGTATCACCGAAGTACAGCAGGGTCAGCGGCTCGCCGGCCTTGCCCAGCGTGCGCAGCTGGTTCCAGGCACTCCAGCTGCCATTGCCCTGCACGCGGTACACGTACAGGGTGTCCGGCTTCAGCCCATCAACCTCGGCGCGATGGTGGTGCGACACACCGTTCTCGGTCTGCAGCACCTGGGTCTTCGCGCGTACCTGGCGGATGCCCTCGATGGCCGGCGAATCACCGGCCAGGGCGATTTCCAGCAGCGGCGCCCGCACGCTGTCATCGGTACGCCAGGCCACGGCGAAGCCCTGGCTGGGATCGACCGACGGCGAGGCGACGATGCGGTCCGGCACGGTGGTGGCCGCGTAGTGATGGCTGCCCACCGGCACCTGGGTGTTCGGTTCGGCGGCGGCGAAGCCCAGTGCGGGCATCGCCAGCAGCAGGCCCAGCGCAAGGGCGTTCATGCAACGACGGCTCATGCGCCACACTCCAGCGGCAGCGACAGCTGCTTGGCGATGGCTTCCCAGTCGAAGGCCACCACGCCCTGGTCGTCATGCACGGCATACAGCGCGCCGTGCGGGAAGCGCGGGCTCGGCTGCTGCATCATCCAGATGCCATCGGTGTTGGCGACCGTGTTGCCCTGGAAGGCACCGACCGGCTTCAGGGTATGGCGGTCGAACAAGTGGAACACACTGCGCTGCTTGCCCTGTTCGGTGGTGATCCACCAGCCGTCCTTGCCGCAGGTCCGCAGCATCACGCCTTCGGCCTGCGCCTTGAACACATCGCGGCCGAAGGTGGTGCCGGTGAAACGGCCGGCCAGCGTGTAGACCTTGAACTCGCTCGCGTAGGTTTCGTCTTCCTCGGCGATCAGCAGGCGGTCGTTGGCCGGGTCACCCCAGATCGACTCGACCACGCGCAGTGCGCCGGCTTCGCTGGTATCACCGATGCTGGCGGCCAGGGTCGCTTCGACCTTGGCGCCATCGCGGGTCACGTGGTACTGGCGCACGCGCTTGTCCAGCTCGGCCAGCGGCGGCAGGATGTCCTTGCCCTGTGCGTCTTCGCCGTTGTCCCAGGAATCGGTGACGTAGACGCTGTAGCCATCGGCGCGGCGGTCGACCCACAGGCCATAGGGCTTGCGCAGGTCGTCGGCACCGAACACCGCCAGCGGGGTGAAATCGGGCAGCGAGAACACCTGCACGCGGTGGTTGTCACGCTCGACGATCCACAGCAGGTCGTCGGTGATCGAGATGCCGTTGGGGCGATCGAACTGACCCAGCGCGGTGCCGGCGGTGCCGACGTCGCGCAGGTGCTGGCCGGTGCTGCCGTCATACACCACCAGCTTGTCGGTGGCCTTGGCGGTGGCGATCAGCCAGGTCTTGCCGTCCGGTGCCTTCCAGGCGGCCGGCGAATCGATGTTGTCGTCCGGCGTCATCGGGCTGAGGAAGGCCTCGGCGATGGTCGACACCGAGCGTGCGGTCCCGGCCGGGGCCTTCGCGGCGGCATCGGCGCCGGCCGGAGCGGCCGCCGGCGTGCAGCCGGCGGCAAGGCAGGCAGCCATCGCGGCTGCCAGCAGGGTCATGCCACGCGCCATCACAGGGCCACCTTCAGGCCGACAGCGTAGGTGCGGCCGTACTCTTCCATCTGCAGGGTGCGCGAACGGGTGCCCTGGTACAGCTCCAGCGGCTTGTCGAGCAGGTTCTGCGCTTCGAAGTACATGCTGATGCGCGGGGTGAACTTGTAGTCCAGCGAGAAATCGAGCTGGGTATTGGGCGCGACGTAGATGTCGAACGCACGGCCGGCACCGACGGTGTCCAGGTACTCGCTGCGATAGACCGCAGCCAGGCGCGTGCTCAGGCCGTACTTCTCATAGCCGATGTGCGCGCTGTACACGTGCTTGGAGGCACGCGGCAGCATGAACTCCTCGCCTTCGCGATCAGCGATGCCGGCATCGAACTTGGTGTCCAGCCAGGTGCCGCTGGCACCGACCAGCAGGCCGTCCAGCGCGCCAGGCAGGAACGCCAGCTGCTGCTGCCAGTTGAACTCGGCGCCGCGCACGGTGGCCTTGCGGCCGTTGATCGGGCGGGTCACGTCGAGGCCGTCGTAAGCCGGATCATTCTGGCTCACGGTCTCCACGATGTAGCCATCGATGGACTTGTGGAACAGGCCCAGCGAAACGATGCCGGTGGTGCCGATGTACTTCTCGACCGACAGGTCGATGTTCTTCGATTCGTAGGGATCCAGCTGCGGATTGCCCAGGCGCAGCTCTTCGTCACCGGCATTCAGCGCGCGGCGCGGCGAGATGTCACCGAAGGACGGACGCGAGACCGTCTTGTTGGCCGAGGCACGCAGCACCCAGTCGTCGGCCGCGTCGTAGCGCAGGTGCAGGCCCGGCAGCACGTTGGTGTAGCTGCGGTTGGCCTCCACCGGGCTGACCGTGTAGCCGTCATCGTCGTCCAGCTCGACGCTGTTGCCGGTGGCCTTGAAGCGGGTGTTCTCCACGCGCACGCCGCCGATGATGCGCAGCGATCCGATGTCCCAGGTGCCCATCGCGTAGCTGGCGAAGATGTCTTCGCTGGCGGTGTAATCCTCTTCCAGCGAGGTCGCGGCGTTGCCGGCCACGTCCTGCGGACGCGCGGTGTAGCGGCTGCCGTTCTGTGCCCAGTAGGCGCGCATGGCCGCCGAGCTCATGCCCTGCCCCATCACGCCATGGCGGTGTTCCGGATCGGCCGCCGTCCAGCTGGCCAGGTCGATGTCCGGGCCGCGGCGCAGTTCGCTCTCGTCCACGTTGACATCACGGTCGCGCCAGCGGCCGAGCAGGCCGAACTTGATGCTGCTGTTGTCGCCGTCGAAACGCACGTTGACTTGCGCGCTGCGCTCTTCGTCATTGACCTGCTTGGGCGAGATCACGAAGCGGTCGAACGCGTAGTTCGCGTTGTCCATCCAGTCGTTACTGCTGAGCGTGTAGGTCGGCAGGCGGCTGCGCTGGTCCAGGGTGCCGGACATGTCGTCGGCATCCAGCTCGAAGCGCGCTTCCATCTCGTCGTTGACGCGCTCTTCGGTGCGGGTATAACCGATCTTGTAGTCCACCACCGCGTTGGTCAGCTTGTTCTCGCCGCCCAGGCTGGCAGCAAAGGTGTTTTCCTTCTTGGTGCGGTAGCGCATGCGCTTCTGGATCGCATCGGCCGGCAGATCGTCCAGGCGGTACTGGTCGGTGCCGGTGGCCACCATGTCGGCGTCATCGAAGTTGTAGATCACGCGCTGGCGGGTTTCAGCGTCGTCGAACTGGCTGTACAGCGTGCGCAGGTAGTACTTGCTGTCCTCGTTCGGGCGCCAGTCCATGTTGAGGTTGGCACCGATGCGCTTGCGCTCGATCTCGTACTTGCGGTTCTGCAGGTTGATCGCGGTGACGTCACCGGGCTTCACGTCCTGCGGATCGATGTCACCGTCGAGATTGTCGTACTCGACTTCGGTGTTGTCCGACTCGAACTTGCGGTTCTGGTAGTTCACGCCCAGCGCGATGCCGAAGGTGTCGGCGAACACTTCGCTGTAGTTGAACGAGGCCTTGGGGCTGGTCTCGCCGGACAGCTGCTGGTGGCTGGCTTCGATCTTGCCACGCAGGCTGCGGCCGTCGCGGTCGAAGGCCGAGGCCGATTCGACCAGCACCGCGCCACCGATGGCGTCACCCGGCATGTCCGGGGTCGGCGACTTGACCACGCGCAGGCGCTCGGTCGAATCGGAAGGAATGACGTCCAGCGGCGCGGCGCGGCTGGAATCTTCCGGGGTACCCACGGCGATGCCATCGATGCTGACGCTGTTGAGGTTGGCATCCAGGCCACGGATGACCACAAAGCGGCCTTCGCCCTGGTCGCGGGTCACGCTGATGCCCGGCAGGCGCTGCAGCGACTCGGCCACGTTCTTGTCCGGGTACTGGCCCAGGGCATCGGAGGACACCGCGTCTTCGATGGCGTCGCTGCTGCGCTTCAGATCAACCGCGCGGACCTGCGATTCGAGCTGGGCGCGCACTTCGATGCGGTCCAGGTCGACCGCATCGGCGGCAACCACGCCGGTGGCGGCCAAGGCCTGCTGCCCGGCGGCCTGCAGCGGTGCTGCGGCCCCCAGCGCCAGGGTCACGGTGATGGCCATGGCCAGCGGAGTCTTGATGTGCACGGTGGAGCCCCATACCTGTGAAGAATGGGTCTGCAAGGTATGTCCGCAAAGTTGCACGGCGGTGACACCGTTCAGCACATTCATTGCATCCGGCGTGGGCTTCGCAGCGCCGATCCGGCAAAATGGAGGCCTCTCTACAGCCCCCATGCCCGACCATGAAGATCGTCGAAGTGCGCCACCCGCTGGTGCAGCACAAGATCGGCCTGATGCGCAACGCCGCGCTCAGCACCAAGGATTTCCGCGAACTGGCCAACGAACTGGGCACGCTGCTGGCCTACGAGGCCACCGCCGACCTGGAGACCGAGCCGCACACCCTCCCCGGCTGGGCCGGCCCGGTGACCGTGCAGCGCATCGCTGGCGCCAAGATCACCGTGGTGCCGATCCTGCGTGCCGGCCTGGGCATGCTCAGCGGCGTGCTGTCGCTGATCCCGGCCGCGCGCGTGAGCGTGGTCGGCCTGCAGCGCGATGAGGAAACCCTGCAGCCGGTGCCTTATTTCGAGCGCCTGACCGGCCGCCTGGAAGAGCGCGATGCGCTGATCCTGGACCCGATGCTGGCCACCGGCGGCACCCTGATCGCCACCATCGACATGCTCAAGCGCGCGGGCGCGCGCCGCATCAAGGGCATCTTCCTGGTCGCCGCGCCGGAAGGCATCGAGGCGGTCAAGGCCGTGCACCCGGACGTGGAGATCTACACCGCGGCCATCGATGCCCAGCTCAACGACAAGGGCTACATCCTGCCGGGCCTGGGCGATGCGGGCGACCGCATTTTCGGTACCCGCGTGGTGTGATCCGGTTGAAGGGATCTGACCCCGGGGTCGGATCCCTTTCGCAGAAAGGGCTCCGACCCCAGGTCTTTACAGCCCGGCCGCCAGCGCCTGCAACTGGTCGATGGCCATGTTCCAACCATCGAAAAACCCCATCTGCTCGTGTTGGTCACGGACTGTCTTGTCCGGGTGCATGACCTGCGCGGTGTAGCGGCAGCCCTGCCCTTCGTCGGCGAAGGTGATGGCCGCGGTGAACCCCAGCCACGGGGTCTGCGGCCGCCAGCCGCCACCCAGCATCGAGGTGAACACCAGGCGCTGCTGCGGCACGATCTCGACGAAGCACCCCGGGTTATCGCTGGTGCCGCCCTCCGGGCCCTGCATGAAGGTATGGAACGCCCCTCCCGGACGCAGCTCGAACGCGCGCACCTCGGTGGTCCACGGCCGCGGGCACCACCACTGCCGCAACAGCTCAGGCTCGGTCCACGCCCGCCACAGCGCCGCCCGCGGCGCGGCCAACACGCGGCTGATGACCAGATCGGTCTCCGGATGAGAATCGGCAGCGGATGTCATGGACGTGCTCCAGTGCGTCGGAAAGGATGCCCACCGATACGCCGATGACCCTCCAGAGGCAAGCGTTACCAGGACGATCGCGAATCTTCACGTCGTTTTCCAGCCAGCAGGCGAATGCTCCGCGCACCCGCACCGCACGCCCTGGAGATGCCGACGCCGCGACCAGGAAGCTCGCCGGCGACGCCCGCAAGACCTTCATGAGCAGCTGCCTCAAGGCCTCATAAAACAGTTCAGTTCAATCGAATGGGATCAGAGCCCGTTGCGCAGCAACGGGATCCGACCCCGACAGATCGCAGCCAACTGTCAGAGGTGGGGCGGTGTGGGTGGGCAGGACCGTTGGCGCCATGGATGGCGCCTACGAGCCCCCATGGACGGGTTCACGGCGTGTCCTGCATGGCCACACCGCCCCGCCAACCCACGGAATGCCGCTCTTGCTTTTGACGTTGAGGTTGCCGGCCAGCGGCCGGCGCTACCGCAGGTGCAGGGCTGCAAGCCCTGCCGAACGGACACCCCTTACCCCAACGCCCGCGCCTTCAGCTCCCCCTGCTCATGCAGGGTCACGAAACGCCCCTTCTCATCCCGCCCCAGCTGCGCCAGCGCCACCTGCGGGTCATGGGTGAAGAACAGATGCACGTTGCGCGCCAGCTTGTCTTCCAGGAAGCGCCGTTTCTCGTCGATCAGCAGCTCCGCATTGCGGTCGTAGCCCATGGTGATCGGCACGTGCACCCACGAGCGCCCCGGGATCAGATCCGCACAGAACACCACGCCGCCGTGCGCATCCTTGCCGGCATGCGCGTGGCCGACGATCTCGGCCAGCATCAGGCCCGGCGTATGGCCGTCGCTGTAGCTGAAGCGCACGCTGCTGCCCAGCACCTTGGAGTACTCGCCCTCCACCACTTCCAGGCGGCCGGTGGCCTGCAGCAGGCCCGGCAGTTCCGGGATGAAGCTGGCGCGGTCGCGCGGATGTGGCTGCAGCGCCCGCTGCCAGTGCTGCGCACCGACCACGAAGGTCGCGTTGGGGAACAGCAGTTCCGGCGAGCGGCCTTCGCTCCATGCTGCCAGCAGGCCGCCAGCGTGGTCGAAGTGCAGGTGGCTGAGCACCACCACGTCGATATCCTCGTGTTCGAAACCCGCCTCGCGCAGCGAATCGATCAGCACGTGCTGGCTTTCCTGCACGCCGTAACGGTCACGCATGCGCGGGTCGAAGAACGCACCGATGCCGGTCTCGAACAGCACGGTCTTGCCATCCAGCGGGCTGGCCAGCAACGCACGGCAGGCCAGCTCGATGCGATTGAGCTCGTCCGGAGCCGCCCACTTTTCCCACACCGCACGCGGCGCGTTGCCGAACATCGCACCGCCATCCAGGCGCTGCGAGTTCCCACGAATCGACCATAGTTTCATGCGGCAATTATCGAGGGCCCCCCGTTAAATAATCGCTAGCCGGAATTGCGGGCCGGAAAACGCAGAACCCCGCCGGGTGGCGGGGTTCGGTGATTCTCATTTCGCCGGGCATGGCCCGGCGCTACCGCCGGATCAGTGCGCCGGTACGACCTGGGCGCTGCCCACTGGGTTGCGCGGGTCGCTGCCGCCGTAGAGCTTGTTGGCCTTGCGGTCCCACTCCACGGTCTGCAGGTTGCCCCACACGTGGCTGGAGCCGCGGCCGCCAGCGGCGACGTCGCCCGGCAGGTCGATCTTGTGGCCCATCGCCTGCAGCTGCTTCACGGTGTCCGCGTCGAAGGCATCGCTCTCGGCCTCGATCAGGTCCGGCAGCCACTGGTGGTGGTAGCGCGGCAATGCGGCCACCTGCTGCGCGTCCAGGCCAGCGTCGTAGCCGAGGATGCCCAGCAGCACCATGGTGATGATGCGGCTGCCACCCGGCGTGCCCAGCACCACCACCTTGTCGGCGTTTTCCATGAAGGTGGGCGTCATCGAGCTGAGCATGCGCTTGCCCGGCTTCGGTGCATTGGCCGCGTAACCCATCACGCCGAAGGCGTTGGGGGTGCCCGGCTTCAGCGCGAAGTCGTCCATCTCGTTGTTCAGCAGCACGCCGGTGCCCTTGGGAATCAGCCCCGAGCCGTACAGCAGGTTGACGGTCTGGGTGGCGCCGACGCGGTTGCCATCACGGTCGATGATCGAGAAATGCGTGGTCTCGTCATCTTCCAGCGGGGTCGGGTTGCCCGACAGCAGGTCGCTGGGGGTGGCCTTGTCCGGGTGGATCGTGGCCCGCAGGCCCTGCGCGTAATCCTTGCTGGTCAGCACCTTCTGCGGGATCTGCACGAAGTCCGGATCGCCGAGGAAGAAGGTGCGGTCGCGGTAGGCGCGGCGCATCGCTTCCACCACCAGGTGGGTGCGGTGGGCCGCATCCATCTGCTTGATGTCCCAGCCTTCCAGGATCTGAAGCATGCTGGCCAGGGCGATGCCACCGGACGACGGCGGCGGCGCGGTGGTGATCTTCCAGCCGTTGTAGTCGAACACGATCGGCTCGCGCAGCTTGACCTGGTAGCCGGCCAGCTCGTCGGCCGTCCACTTGCCACCGGCCTGCTTCACGCCTTCCAGCAGCAGCTTGCCGGTCTGGCCCTTGTAGAAGCCATCGCGACCGCCGGCCGCCAGGCGCTCCAGGGTCTGTGCCAGCTCAGGCTGCTTGAACAGATCCCCGGTAGCGATCGGCTTGCCGTTGCGCAGGTAGACCTCGCGCGTGCCGGGGAAGCGTTCCATCACCTCGCGGCGCGACGCGTAGCCCTTGGCCATGCGGTCATAGACCGGGAAACCTTCGCGGGCGATGCGGATGGCCGGCTGCAGCGAGGCCGACAGCGGCAGCTTGCCGTGCTTGGCCGACAGTTCCACCAGCGCAGCGGGAAGGCCGGGGATGCCGGCCGACCACGGGCCGTTGACCGAGCGGTCGCGATCCAGGTTGCCCTGCTTGTCCAGGAACGCCTGCGGGGTCGCGGCCGCCGGGGCGGTCTCGCGGGCATCCAGCATGATGTCCTTGCCGGTCGCTGCATCGTGCAGCAGGAAGAAGCCGCCGCCGCCCAGGCCCGAGCTGATCGGCTCGACCACGGCCAGGGTGGAGGACACCGCCACCGCAGCGTCGAAGGCGTTGCCGCCCTGCGCCAGGATGTCGATGCCGGCCTGGGTGGCCAGCGCATGGCCACTGGCGATGGCCGCGCCATCAGGGCGCTCGGCACGGGCGGTGGTTTCGGCCCAGGCCAGCGGGCTCAGCACCAGGCTGAGCAGCAGCAGGGGGCGGACGATCAGCGTCTTCATTCGGATGGGGGCTCCGCGTAGAGTTCGGGGTGATCGTGCTGCAGTCGGCGCAACTTGGCCAGCAGCTGGACTTCCGTTTCCACGATCTCCGGGTCCGGGTCGATGCATTCGACCGGGCAGACGACCACGCACTGTGGCTCGTCGAAGTGACCCACGCATTCGGTGCAGCGCGCAGGGTCGATCAGATAGATGGTTTCACCCATCGAAATGGCCTGGTTCGGGCAGGCCGGCTCGCAGACGTCACAGTTGACGCAGAGCTCGTTGATTTTCAGCGACATGGCGATACTCCTCGCCCGCGCCTTGGGACAAGGACCGGCCCGCGCGGGCGCGCGGGTCGGTCAGGTCATCAGCGGCGTCCCCGTGGAACGCCGCCCGGGCCATGCCGGAGCATGGCCGCCATGGCACGGTCTTACTTGGCTTCGACGAAAATGTACTCGGCGCCGGTCGGCTGCACGGCAGCCTGCACGCGGGCGTTGTCAGCGGACTGACCGATGAAGACGACGCGCACGCCCTTCATCGAATCCGGCGAGACGTCCTTGAACACGGTCTGGATCATGTCAGCCATCTTGCCCGAGGCCGACGAACCGAAGGCCAGCATGTTGCCCGGCTGCACGCCACGGGCCACGGCCTGGGTCGCGCTTTCGGTCTGGCGCTCGAACTTGGCCTGGAAGTCCGGGTCCGATTCCGGCGAGAGGTAATACAGGAACGGGCTGTTGGTGATGTTGCCCATGTTCTGGATCGCCACTTCCTGCAGGTACTTCTTCCAGCCTGCATCGTCTTCCTTGGCCGGAGCGACCAGGGCCTGCTTGGCGTCTTCGACCGGAGCGGCCTCTTCCTTCTTGCAGGCGGTGAAGGCCAGGGCAAACGAAGCGATCAGCATCGCGCGCATGGTGGTGTTCATGGGTTTCCTCCCGAGTGGTGCGTGTGGTTTACGTAATGGGGGTGCGTGGTACTACTGGCCCTGCCGCGCGGGCAGGATTTACGACTGCGCCGACTTCGCTTCGCGGACCTTGCGCAGCGCCTCGAGCACGGCGGCCGGCACGAAACCGGACACGTCGCCTCCCAGGCGGGCGATCTCGCGGACCAGCGAGGACGAAATGAAGCTGTGCTGCTCGGCCGGGGTCAGGAACAGGGTCTCGACCTCCGGGATCAGGTGGCGGTTCATGCTCGCCATCTGGAATTCGTATTCGAAGTCGGACACCGCGCGCAGGCCGCGCAGCAGCACCCCGCCCTGGACCGAACGTACGAAATGGGCCAGCAGGGTATCGAAGCCGATGACCTCGACATTGCTGTGGTGGCCCAGGGCGCCCCGGGCCAGCTGCACGCGCTGCTCCAGCGGCAGTGCCGGGCCCTTGGACGGGCTCTGCGCCACGCCGACCACGACCTTTTCGAACAACGGCGCGGCCCGGCTCACCAGGTCGATATGACCATTGGTGATGGGGTCGAACGTGCCGGGGTAGACGGCGATGCGGCGGTTGGCCACGGTCATGGGCGGTAGCAGATGTTCAGATGAGGTCAAAGTGTAGCAGTGGCGCGGCGGTACAGGGCAAAGCGCACCTCGCGGGTGCCGCCCTCGCGGTGCAGCAGCCATTCCGGCGGCAGCACGGGCACGTGACCCGCCGGGGATTCCAGGTACAGCCAGGCATCAGCGGCGAGGTGGCGCGGCAGCTGGGCGAGCACGTCCTGCCACAGGCCGTCGGCGAACGGCGGGTCGATGAAGACCAGGGTGGCCTGCTGGGCCGGCGCGCCCTGCAGCCAGCGCAGGGCATCGGCCTGGACGACGGTGACCTGCTCGGCCGCCTGCAGCTTGGCGACGGCGGCGGTCAGGTTGCGGCCGAGCTGGGCATCGCGCTCGACCAGGGTGGCGTGGGCGGCACCGCGCGAGACGGCTTCCAGGCCCAGCGCGCCGCTGCCGGCGAACAGGTCCAGCACGCGGGCCCCACCGAGCTTGGGCAGCAGCCAGTTGAAGAGCGTTTCGCGCACGCGGTCGCTGCTGGGCCGCAGGCCCGGCAGGGTCGGCACCGGCAAGCGGGTATTGCGCCAGCGCCCGCCGATGATGCGGACCTGGCCGTCATTGCCACCACGGCCGCTCACCGGCGCCCCCGGCGGGGGTTCTTCGAGAAATTCACCATAAGCGGAATTGTAGTTCGGCCGGGCGGCGCCCGGCACCCGCCGAATCAACGTCAAGGTCAACGTCAACTTCAAAAGCGGGCATTCCGTGGTATGGCGGGGTAGGTTCGGTTGAGGGGGACGCTGCAAGTACGTCCATGTAAGCTCGGTCGCCGCATCCATGCGGCTCACGCCCCCTCAACCGGACCCACCCCGCCTTCGACAGTTTCCCGCGATCTGTCGGAACGGCGTTCTGCTCTGGTGGGTGCCGACCGTTGGTCGGCACTGGGGTGGATATCGATGCCTGAC
>NZ_JBRRCR010000027.1:0-48940 GCF_056759115.1 Stenotrophomonas sp. STEN087
GGGGGGGGGGGGGGGGGGGGGGGGGGGGGGGGGGGGGGGGGGGGGGGGGGGGGGGGGGGGGGGGGGGGGGGGGGGGGGGGCGGGGGGGGCGGGGGGGGGGGGGGGGGGGGGGGGGGGGGGGGGGGGCGCCCCCCCCCCCCCCCCCGGGGGCGCCCCCCCCCCCCCCGGCCACTGCCCCATCACCGCTGCGAGGGGCCCCAGTACCCCAGATCCTTGCGGATCTGCAGGTCGCGCACCCAGCTGCCAAACGGCTTGCGGCGCAGCGCGCCCATTTCGCCGGACAGGAAATCCTCGGTCGCGGCGATCACCCGCTCGCTGGAGCGGCCATCGCGGAACGGGTGGATGTCATCGGCATAGCACACGATCTCCGCCTGCAGCGCGGGCTCCGGGTGCAGCGCGCGCTGCAGCACCGCCGGCAGCTGCGTGGCCTCGTCGAAGTCGATCATGTGCGGCTTCGGCACGCGGTTGCGGAAGGTCACCACCGGCTTGTGCTGGACGATGAACTCCGAAACGATCGACGAGGTATCCGACACCAGCACGTCGGCCGCACGCTGCGCGGCCATCACCTGCTCCGGCTCGATGAAGCGCGCATTGGCACCGGCCAGCGCGCGGTAGCGCTCGAACAGTTCCGGCGGGCACTTCGGGTGCAGGGTCAGCAGCCAGTAGCGCTCACCGGCGGCGATGTCCGCGGCGATCGGCTCCAGCAGGTGCGGGGCCGCGCTCAGGCGCTCGGTGAAGGTCGAGCCGAACAGGATGACCGGACGTCCGCCGGCTGGTGCACGCAGCGAGGCACTCTCGCCGCCATCGTCGCGGAACAGCGGGTCCAGCTTCGGCCAGCCGGTCTCGGCCACGGCGAAGTGGCCCTGCTGCTCGGCGATCTGCCGGAACGGTGCGGTGGTGGCCGGCCCCTGCGTGCAGTACAGGTCGAACATGCCGCGCACCCGGAAGTGGCCGCGGGCGCTGTCGCGCTTCTCCACGTTGAAGCCATGGAACAGCTGCACCTTGGCCCCGGAGAGGAAGGTCGGCACCCAGTTGGCGGCGCTGAACACCGCGCGCGGGCGCATCGCCAGGGCCTGCTTCAGGCCGATGTTGGGCACTCCCGGCAGGCTGCTGCCGGCCGCACCGCCCTCGAACCAGGCGGCCACCTCCTGCCCGGACGCGTGCAAGGCCTGCGCCAACGGGGCGAGAATAGGCAGCGCATAGCGCTCCGTCGCAAACAACAGGTACCCGGCCATCATGTCCTCCACGACCGCTCCCATCGAACGGCCTCGCATCTCGGCGTGCATTATCGCGTTCAACGAGGCCGGGCGCATCGGCGACTGCCTGGCCTCGCTGGCCTTCTGCGATGAGATCGTGGTGGTGGACTCGCAGTCCACCGATGCCACGGTGGCCATCGCCGAAGCCGCCGGTGCCCGCGTGCTGCAGCGCCCGTTCGATGGTTTCCGCAGCCAGAAGGCGTTCTGCGTCGAGCAGGCCAGCCACGACTGGGTGCTGTGCCTGGACGCCGACGAACGCATCAGCCCCGAGCTGCGCACGGCCATCGAGCAGGCCCGCGACGGCGGCTTCAGCGGCCACGCCGGCTACCGTTTCGCCCGCCTCTCGGAGTATTTCGGCAAATTCCTGCGCCACGGCAACGCCTACCCGGACCGGGTGATGCGGCTGTTCGACCGCCGCCAGGGCGGCTGGCGCGGCAAACGCGAGATCCACGAGGCGGCCAGCGTCGATGGCAGCGTCGGCACCCTGCGCGGTGACCTCATCCACTACCCCTACCGCTCACTGCAGCAGCAGCTGGCCAAGACCGAGAAGTACGCGCGGATGATGGCCGAGCACGAGTTCGCACGTGGCAAGCGGGCCACCCTGGGCAAGCTGGTCCTGGCGCCGGCCTGGCGGTTCTGGCGCGGCTTCGTGTTCCGCGGCGGGTTCCGCGATGGCTGGCACGGCCTGGTGTATGCCTACGTACGTGCCAACTACGTGCGGCAGAAGACCATCATGTTGTGGATGCTGGGCAACGGCCAGGCCGTGGCCGACCCGCGCAGCGAATGATCCGGCGTCCGTGCCGACCAACGGTGGGCACCTACCGGTAGCGCCGGGCCATGCCCGGCGGCCAGGCGTCAGGCCTTCGCCCGATGGCGGGCGCCTTCCAGCAGTGACAGGCCGGTCAGCAGGCCGACGATGGTCACGTAGAAGCTGGCCGTCATCTGGTGGGCGAACATCGACTGGGTCAAGCCGCACAGCACGTAGGCGATGACGATCATCACCCCTGCCGCCGCCGGCCCGCGGAAGGTGACGCGGCCGCTGCGCCGGTGCAGGTAAACGAACACCCACAGCGGCACGCCATACACGGCGATCAGCATCAACACGCCCGGCAGGCCCTGGGTGGCGGCCCATTCGGCCACGTCGTTGTGCGCATGGCCCAGGTGGCAACGCACTTCGGCAGGATCGTCGCGGCACACCGGCACGCGCTGCATGGCGCTGTCGAAGTGGCCGATACCAACACCGGTCAGCGGATGATCGAGGAAGGTCTGCCAGGCCACCTGCAGGCGCTCGACGCGCGCACCGGCGGAGGAATCGACGTCGCCCTGTTCCAGCTTCTGCACGTCGCTGTGCAGTTCGGTCAGGCGCACCTGGTGGCGCAGTTCGGGCACCGACAGCAGCAGCGTGGCACCGATGGCCAGCATGCCGGCCAGCACCGACAGCCGGGCCACGCCGGTGCGCCAGCGCAGGCTCAGCGCCAGCACCACCAGCAGCGCCAGCAGCGCGGCGAACACGCCACGGCTGCCGGTCAGCACGATGGTGCCGCAGCCGGCGGCCATGCCCACGATGACCAGCGACCAGCGCCGCGACGGGCGGCAGAACACCAGCAGCACCATCAGCATGACCACGATGTCGGCCAGCACGATGGCATTGGTGGTCAGCTCGGCGCGCGGCGCGCCCTGCAGGACCTGCAGCAGTGACAGCAGGAAGCTGCCCACCAGCCCCGCCAGTGCGCCCCGCCAGAGCCAGCGCATGTCCGGCCGCAGCGCGCACACCCACAGTGCGATCCATGGGATGACCAGGAACCGCGAACGGTTGTCGACGTCGCGCAGGCCCTGCTCGAACAGCACCACCGAGACCAGGCCCAGCGCTACCGCCGCCAGCATCAGCCAGGTCAGCGCGCGCACCGGCGTGCCGCCCATGCCGCGCGCGCGCCACAGCAGCTCCGGCGCCAGCAGGGTGCTGACCAGCAGGGTCAGCGCATACGGCAACAGGTTCACCGGTACGGTCAGTACCAGTGCCGGCATGCAGAACAGGCCGATCTGTGCGATCCGGTGCGCAGCGCCAAGGCGACCGCCGGCAGGCGCGGGCAGCGGCTCGGCGCGGGCGAGGCTCAGGTTGTCCGGTGAAGCTGGCACGTGGGGAATGATCGCTGCGGTCATGCGGAAGAAAACGGCGGCCCTGTGGCAGGCCGCCCGCCTGATGTTTTACTGCCTTTGTGCACGCTTGGGCAGTCTGGACAAGCCAGCGGCCACGTTATTGCTCGTTTCTCTGCAACCGCCGTTCACGTTTCAGTTCGGCTTCGCTGGGCACGCAGGGTCCGTGCACCGCCGATGCCGGCACCAACCACCAACGGCGACGGTTGGCGACACCGGCCAACACCGCACCATTGCGGTCCACGCAGCCCAGCAGCGCGTCCTCGTGGGCCAGCAGCCAGCGCCGCTGCGCGGACAGCTGCTGCCACTGCACCCCGGCCTGCAGCTGCTGATGCCAGGGCACGTTGAAGCCGAAGGTCGCCGCCGGGCGCCCGGCCATCAGCAGGTTCTGCTCCTTCCAGGCCACCAGGCCCAGCTCGGCATCGGTCCCCAGGCGCGCATCGACCGAGCGCATCAGGCCGCGAGCCGAACTGGAATCGTTCAACACCGGGTAGCCGACCAGGCTGTACAGCACCCACACCACGGTCAGCATCGAGACCAGCGCCAGGTGGCGCCGCGTCGGGCCGAACAGCAGCAGGCCGGCCACGCCCGCAGCGCCCATGGCCAGCACCGCCCAGGCCATCACCACCACCGCCCCCGGCTCCAGCCCGCGCTCCAGCACCAGCCGAACTTCGAAACCGGGGTTGCCGAGCAGCGCCGACGCACCGGCGGCAAGCGTCCCCAGCGACAGCAGCAGGGTGAAGCCACCCAGCACCCACTGCACGTCGCGCCGGCGCAGCAGGCCCGGCATCAGCGGCGCCAGGGCCAGGCAGAACATCGGCAGCGACGGCAGGATGTAGACATCGCGCTTGCCGTGCGGAAGGGAAAAGAACAGCACGATCAGCAGCCACCAGGCCAGCGGCAGCAGGTAGCGCGGATCACGCCGCTGCAGCCGCCGACGCCACGCCGGGATCGCCCACGGCAGGGCCAGGAACGCCGGGATCCACATCGATGGCATCGTGCCCAGGAAGTACCACCACGGCTGGTGGTGGTCCCACGACTGCACGTAGCGCTTGGCGGTCTGCCGGAACAGGATGTCGTCGAGGTAGGCCTGGTACTCGCCCGATTTCGTCGCCAGCGCGGTCATCACCATCGGCACCAGCCACAGCGCGACGGCCAGCACGAAGGCCAGCGGCGCCAGCCAGAAACGCAGGTCGCGCGCATGCAGGCGCACCCGCGGCCAGTGCAGTGCAGAGGCGATCGCCGCCGGCAGGATCATCAGCAGCGCGAGCACGCCCACGCCCTTGGTGATGACCCCGATGCCGGCGAAGAACCAGCCGGCCCACCACCAGCGCCAGGCGGGCCCAAGCAGCAGGTGGCGCAGCAGCCCGTAATTGGCCAGGGTGACGAACAGCACCACCAGCGGGTCGATCTGCGCCTTCTTGGCCTGGAAGGTGAACTGCAGCGCGAACAGCAGCGCCCAGCCGGCATACAGGCCGACCCGGCGCGTCCACAGCCGTCGGCCGAGGTCGACCACGCACCACAGCGTGCCCAGCGCGGCGATCAGCGAGGGCAGCAGGAAGGCCACCCGCCAGTTGCCGATCACGCTGTACAGGGTGGCCTGCCACCACATCAGCATGGGCGGCTTGTCCGAATACAGCTCCAGCCCCCGATGCGGGAACAGCCACTGGCCACTGTCCACCATCTGCCTGGCGACCAGGGCGAAACGCGGCTCGTCCGAGGGCCAGGGGTCGCGCAGTCCGAGCCCCGCACCCAGCACCAGCAAGGCCATCACTACGAACAACCACGTCTCGCGTGACGCGCGGGTTTTCAGCATGGGAACTCGGACAGCGACGGGATCAGGCTGTTTTTAGCAGACGCGCGTAGAAGAAACCGTCAGCATCGTCTTCACCGGGCAGGCGCTGGCGGGCGATGCCCTCGCAGTCCACGCCGAAAGCGTCACCCAGCGGCGCCGCCTGGGCGTCCGGATGCCACTTCAGGAAGGCCCGCACCTGGTCGACGTTCTCGGCGCGCAGGATCGAACAGGTGGCGTACAGCAGCACGCCACCGGGGCGCAGCATCGCCCAGCAGGCTTCCAACAGGCGCGCCTGCACCCCCACCAGCGCCTCGATGTCCTCGGCACGGCGGTGGAACATCACGTCGGGCTGGCGGCGGATGACGCCGGTGGCCGAGCACGGGGCATCCAGCAGGATGGCGTCGAACGGGGTGCCGTCCCACCAGGCCGCGGTATCGCTGGCATCGGCCACCTGGGTCTGCACGTGTTCGCCCACGCCGGTACGGGCATAGGTGTCCTTGGCCCGGGCCAGGCGCCGCGCATCGATGTCCAGCGCCAGCAGGCGCAGGCTCGGGTCGCGTTCCAGCAGGTGCGCCGACTTGCCACCGGGGGCGGCGCAGGCATCGAGCACCCGTGCACCGGCCGGCGGCGACAGGGCATCGGCCGCGCACTGCGCCGACAGGTCCTGCACCGACAATGCGCCGTCGGCAAAGCCCGGCAGCTGGTTGACCGGGCTGGGCTCGGCCAGGCGCAGCGCATCGGCGCTGAGCGGGCTGGGCTCGGCAGCGGTGCCGGCTTCGGCCAGCGCGGCCAGCGCCTTGTCGCGGCCGCCGAGCTGGCGGTTGGCGCGCAGCCACAGCGGTGCCGGCTGCAGGCTGGCGCTGAAGATCGCCTCGGCCTGCTGCGGCCAGTCGCGCTCGACCGCCTCGGCCAGCCAGGCCGGGAACGCGTCGCGCGCGGGCTGTTCCGGGAAGCCCTCGCGCTGCGCACGGCGCAGGATGGCGTTGACCAGGCCGGCCTGGCGCTCGCGGCCGAGCGCGCGCGCCGCATCGACGGTGGCCGACAGCGCCGCATGGGCGGGCAGCTCCAGCACGTCCAGCTGGGCGAAACCGACCATCAGCAGCGTCCGCAGGTCGGCATCGCGCGCCGACAGCGGCTTCTGCATCCACGCCTGCAGCGCAGCGTCATAGGTGCTGCGACGGCGCAGCACGGCGAAGCACAGGGCTTCCAGCAGCGCGCGGTCGCGGGTGTCGGCCAGCTTGGGCAGGGCCCAGGCCAGTTCGGCCTTCAGCGAACGGCCACGGGTGAACACCTGGGCCAGCACGCGTGCGGCCAGCATGCGGGTGGCGGCGCCCGGCGCGGCCTTGGCAATGGAGAAATCGTTCTGCTTCGACACCGGATTACGCTCCCACGCGCAGGTCGCGACGCGCATTGAGGTAGTCGGCGGCGGTGATCGCCTTGCCGCCCTCGCGCTGCAGGACGCGCAGGCGCAGCGCGCCCTGCCCGCAGGCAATGTCGATGCCTTCGCGGCCGGCTGCCAGCACGGTGCCCGGGGCCTGGCCGTGGGCCAGGTCCAGCGCCACCGCGCCATGGATGCGCACGCGCTCGCCGGCCAGCTGCGCCTCGGCGATCGGCCACGGGTTGAACGCACGCACGGTGCGCGCCAGCGCCTGCGCGTCCTGCGCCCAGTCCAGCTTCGCTTCGGCCTTGTCCAGCTTGTGCGCGTAGGTCACGCCCTGTTCCGGCTGCGGCCGTGCGATCGGCTTGATGCCCGCGCGCAGCAGGCCCAGGCCGTCGGACAGCACCTGCGCGCCCAGCGCGGCCAGCGCGTCATGCAGGTCGCCACCGGTGGCGGTGTCGGTAATGGCCAGCTCCTGGTGCAGCAGCACCGGGCCGGTATCCAGGCCTGCTTCCATCTGCATCAGGCACACGCCGGTGGTGGCATCGCCGGCCTGGATCGCGCGCTGGATCGGCGCGGCGCCGCGCCAGCGCGGCAGCAGCGAGGCGTGCACGTTCCAGCAGCCGTGGGTCGGGATGGTCAGCACGGCCCTGGGCAGGATCAGGCCATAGGCCACCACCACCATCAGGTCCGGCTGCAGGTCGCGCAGCTGCTGCTGGGCGGCCGGGTCCTTCAGGGTTTCCGGCTGGTAGACCGGGATGCCACGGGCAACCGCTTCGAGTTTGACCGGCGACGGTGCCAGGCCACGGCCACGGCCGGCCGGGCGGTCCGGCTGGGTGTAGACGGCCACGACCTCGTGATGGCGCGCGGCCGCGCGCAGCGACGACACCGCGAATTCCGGCGTACCGGCAAAGACAATCCTCATGGCTACCCCACTTGCAGGATGGATACGTGCAGAAAGAACAACGGCGCCGTCGGCCGGCGCCGTGCAGCCCGCGCGGGACGCGCAGGCAGGGGCCACCGCGACGGGCGGCCCGCGATGGCGGTCAGGCCACGTGCTTGCGCTGCTTGGCCAGCTTCTTGCGGACCATTTCGCGCTTCAGCGGCGACAGGTAGTCGATGAACAGCTTGCCGTCCAGGTGGTCCATCTCGTGCTGCACGCACACCGCCAGCAGGCCGTCGGTGGTGAGCTCCTGCGGCTGCCCCTGGCGGTCCAGGAACTTCACCGTGATGGAATCGGCGCGGGTCACGTCAGCGAAGATGCCGGGCACCGACAGGCAGCCTTCCTGGTACACCTGGCCCCCGTCCTTGGCGACGATCTCCGGGTTGATGAACACCCGCGGCTCGTTCTTCTCTTCGCTCACGTCGATGACCATGAAGCGCTTGTGCACGTCCACCTGGCTGGCGGCCAGGCCGATGCCGGGAGCGTCGTACATGGTCTGGAACATGTCGTCGAGCAGGGTCTGGAAGGCCGGGGTGGTCACCTCGGCGGCGTCGATCAACGCAGCCTTGGTACGCAGGCGCGGATCGGGGAACTCAAGAATGGGGAGCAGGGCCATGGCTGTTTCCGGGTTGGGGCCGGGGATACGCCGGCATACGTCGCAGATTCTATCTGCAACGCTTGCCTTGCGCCCCGGTTTCTGGACTATAGTGCGCGAACCTGTTGGGGAATCAGGGCTTCGCACCTATGTTGCTTCGTTTTCGTACGGTCGTCGCTGCGGCGATGCTGACCGTGGCTGCCTATGCTACCGCCGTTGAAGTGAATGGCGGGCACCCGGACACCTACGTGGTCCGCAAAGGGGACACGCTGTGGGACATTGCAGGCCGGTTCCTGCAGAAGCCCTGGCTGTGGCCGGAGATCTGGCAGGCCAACCCGCAGATCGCCAACCCGCATCTCATCTACCCGGGTGACGTGCTCAGCCTGGCCTATCTGGACCGCGTGACGGCCCAGCCCGGCCCGCGCACGGAAGCCCCGGTGACCGGCGTGCCGCTCTCGGAGGTCGAACCCTTCCTGAAGCAGCTGAGCGTGGTCGACAGCATCGACCAGCTGCCCTACGTGGTCGGCCTGGAAGGGAACCGCCTGCGCGCCACCAGTGGCCAGGCCGCCTATGTCCGCCTGGCCGATGCCCAGGTCGGCCAGCGCTGGGCCGTGGTCCGCCCGACCGTGCGCTACGGCCAGCCCAAGCCGACCGAGGACCTGACCGCCAACGGCGACGTCACCCCAGGCAGCGGCAACCTGTGGAAGGCCTACAACGCGCCCAACCATCGCCGCGGCGTGCTGGGCTATGAGCTGGCCCAGGTCGGCCTCGGCACCATCACCCAGGTGGCCGGCGGCAAGACCGAAGCCTCCACGCTGATGCTGGACGCCAACGGCGACGGCCGTGAAGTGCGTGCCGGTGACCGCCTGGTGCCGGTGGAGGCCCAGCCTTACGACCTGCAGTTCTTCCCGCATGTGCCCGCCGCCAGCCTGGAAGGCCTGGATGTGCGCGTGCTGGCCGTTGCCGACATGTTCAATGCCGGCGGCCCGCGCGACGTCATCGCCATCTCTGCCGGCCGCAGCCAGGGCGTGGACAACGGCACAGTGTTCTCGCTGTGGCGCCAGGGCAGCCATGTCGCCCACCGCATGAAATACCCGAACTCCTCGCGCATGGACGATTCGCCGTCCACCGGTGCGGGCCGGGTCAGCCTGCCGGACGAATACGCCGCCCACGCGATGGTGTTCCGCACCTTCGACAACGTCAGCTACGCGCTGGTGATGCAGGGCGTGAAGCCGGTGAACGTGGGTTACAGCGCCCAGCACCCGGACGCGAAGTAGAGTCGACCGTTGGTCGACTGCGCTTCAATCCGTCCGCGGTAGTCGACCAACGGTCGACTCTACCCCGCCGGTTCCAGCCGGGCGGCACCGCACCGCAGGCGGTTGCCGGAGGCGGACTCCCCTGACAGCAGAACGCGAAGGCGCCCTAGGGCGCCTTCGTCATCCGTGGCCGATAGTCGGGCGATGCCCCGCCCCGACACTGCCCTCGATGCACTCGCCCGCCTGGTCCTGGCCGGCGGACCGCTGGCGCCCCGCCGCGCCCTGCTGCTGGCCAGCGGCGATGCCCCCGCCGCGCTCGCCCTGGGCGTGGCCGGCTGGCGCGCGCACGGCTGTTCTGCTGAACAATGCGCCGCCCTGCAGCAGCCCGATTCTGCGGCACTGGCCGCCACCCTGCGCTGGCTGCAGCAGCCCGGCCGGCAGCTGCTGGGCTGCTCCGATCCGGCCTTTCCGCCGTTGCTGCAGGACATCCCGCAGCCGCCGCTGGCACTGTTCGTGTCCGGCGACGCCAGCCTGGCCTGGCACCCGGCAGTGGCGGTGGTCGGCAGCCGCTCGCCGACCCCCACCGGGCGCGCACTGGCGGCGCGCTTTGCCACCTGCTTCGTCGAGGCCGGCCTGGCGGTGACCAGCGGGCTGGCTGCCGGCATCGATGCCGCCGCCCATGCCGCCGCACTGGATGCGGGCGGGCGCACGGTGGCGGTCATCGGCACCGGCCCGGACCAGGCGTACCCGCCCGGCAATGCCCGCCTGCAGGCCCGCATCGCCGCCGAAGGCGTCGTGCTGAGCGAGTACCCGCCGGGCACCCCGGCGCGGGCGGGGCAGTTCCCGGCGCGCAACCGGCTGGTGGCCGGGATGGCCCTGGCCACGGTGGTCATCGAGGCGGCCCAGCGCTCCGGCGCCCTGATCACCGCCCGCCTGGCCGCCGAGGCCGGGCGCGAGGTCGGCGCGGTGCCCGGCTCGGTGCTGAACCCGCGTGCGGCCGGCTGCCATCGGCTGATCCGCGAGGGCGTGGCCCTGGTCGAACGCCCCGAAGATGTGCTGGAACTGCTGGCCCCTGCCCTGCGCCAGCAACTGCCCGGCTTGCAAAGCCGCCTGGCCACCCCCACTGAACAGGCATCGCCGGCAGACCTACCGGACCGGTGGGCGAACGACCCTGACTACCAGAGCTTGTGGCGGGCACTGGACCACAACCCAAGCGGTATGGATTCATTGATCACGCGTTGTGGATTGACGGCGCCTGAGGTGTCCTCCATGCTGCTGGCCATGGAACTGGCGGGAATCGTGGTGTGCGTACACGGCCGCTACTGTCGAACTCCCTAGTTTCTTCACCTCCACAGCGTCGCGCGACGCAGGCCGAGGGGCAATGAAAGAGAGCATTCTTGACGTACTGTTGTACCTGTTTGAACACTATTTCAGCGAAGATGCGGACCTGATCCGTGACCGCGACTCGCTGCAGAATGGCCTGATCCAGGCCGGTTTCAGCCCTACCGAGATCAACAAGGCCTTCGACTGGCTCGATGCGCTGGCTGCCCAGCGGCCGAGCGTGGCGCAGGCCCGGGTCGACGGTCCCGTGCGCATTTTCCACGGCCCCGAGCTGGACAAGCTGGACGTGGAATGCCGCGGTTTCCTGCTCTATCTGGAACAGCACGGCATCCTCGATGCCGACCAGCGCGAGCTGGTGCTGGACCGTGCCATGGCCCTGGACCAGGACGAACTGGACCTGGACGACCTGAAGTGGGTCGTGCTGATGGTGCTGTTCAACCAGCCCGGCGCCGAGGCGGCGTATGCCTGGATGGAAACGCAGATGTTCATGGACGAGCCAGAACCCCTTCACTGACCGTACACTTGGGGACCAAGCGCATTCAGGAGCGTCCCCGTGAGTGATTGGTTTCACGCCCAAGGCAACCGCCAGCAAGGCCCGTTGCCGGCGGAGCAGTTGATCGAGCTTTTCCGCAGCAACGAAATCACCCTGGACACCCTGGTCTGGCGCGACGGGCTGCCGCAATGGCAGCCCCTGCGCAGCGTGGTCGACGAACTGGGGCTGATCGTGCCGGCCGTCGATGCACCGGCCAGCGCGCCGCCACCGCCGGCGGCCCCGCAACCGCCCATCCTGCCGCCGGAAGCGCCTTACCACGCCAGCGCCAGCACCGCGTTGCCGCCGCCCAAGAAGGGCCTGTCCGGCTGCGCGCTGACCGCCATCATCGGCGGCGTCGCCCTGCTGGTCCTGGTGCCGATCCTGGCCATCCTGGCCGCGATCGCCCTGCCCGCCTACAACGACTACGTGATCAAGTCCAAGGTCGCCGGCGCGATTACCGCCCTGCAGCCGCTGAAGGAACAGGTCCAGCGCTTCGCCGACGACCAGGGCCGCTGCCCGGGCGCCAACGACGCCGGCTTCCCCGAAGCAGGCAGTTTCGCCAGCCAGGGGCTGTCTGCCGTGCACATCGGCCGCTTCAACAACGGCCATTGCGGTATCGAAGCCACCCTGGCCGTCCCCGGCAAGGCGATCGACGGCGACCTGCTGTGGCAGGAATACGACCGCGACAGCGGCCGCTGGGAATGCACCGGCGAAAGCGACAACAAATACCTGCCCGTGCAGTGCCGCGGCTGAGCCGCCGGCCGCGCAGGCAGCCTGAAATCCAAGGATGACCCAACAGGGGAACGCAATGACTGAGTGGTATTTCGCCGAAGGACAGCAACGCCAGGGACCGTTCCCGGTCACCGAGATCCGCCAGCGCTTCCAGCGCGGGCAGCTGACCCTGGACACGCTGGTGTGGCGCGAGGGCATGGGCCAGTGGGCCGCCCTGCGCCAGGTCGTGGACGAACTGGGCCTGCAGACCCTGGCCGAGGCCAGCGACAGCAGCGCCGCGGGCGGCTTCGACCTGCGCGGCGACTATGCCGCCATCGACAACGGCACCGCCCCCCTGCCGGGCACCGGCGCACTCAGCAGCTCGCCCTACAGCGCCCCGGGCGCGGCCAGCGGCGACTACAGCCAGGCCGTGCAGGGCGGCGAGGTGGTCTATGCCGGCTTCTGGAAGCGCTTCGCGGCCTACCTGATCGACTATTTCATCCTGCTGATCCCCAGCTGGATCATCGGCATGGTCCTCGGCGTGGGCATCGGCCTCGGCATGGGCGCGGCAGGCGGCGGCGATACGGCCACGGGCGTGGCCGCGCAGCTGGTCAGCGGCCTGGCCGGCCTGGCCATCTCGATGGTGTACTACGCCTGGTTCCACGCCTCGGCCGGCGGCGCCACGCCGGGCAAGATGGCCGTCGGCATCAAGGTCGTGCGCGGCAACGGTGAGCGCCTGACCCTGGGCCGCAGCATCGGCCGCTACTTCGCCACGATCCTGAGCAGCATCATCCTGTGCATCGGCTACCTGATGGCGGCGTTCACCGACCGCAAGCAGGCCCTGCACGACATGGTCTGCGACACCGTCGTGGTCGACCGCTGGGCCTTCACCGACCAGCCTCACCTGCAGCGGCGCGAGCTGGGCACGGTCACCATCGTGATGCTGGTCATCGGCGGCCTGATGGTCCTGGGCGGCGTGATCATCTCGATCATCGCAGTGGGCGTGATCGCCAACATGGCCAGCTGAGCCTGGCCGACGGCGCCGGCAGGCGGCCGTCATCACGCCCCGCCCCTTGACAGGGGCCCTCCGGGCGTGATTCCTCTAATAAGGAAACCTGAACGCCCGGCACACTACCGGGCGTTCAGTTTATGGATTTGCCCGTGGCCGCTTCACTAATGCGGCCGTTTGCTCCACCCTAGCGGCCCCTTCCCCCGGTCCGCCCACAGACCTTTCCCGACATGCCCAAGCACCTGCTCATCGTCGAATCGCCGGCCAAGGCCAAGACGATCAACAAATACCTCGGCAAGGACTACACCGTCCTGGCCTCGTATGGGCATGTGCGCGACCTGATCCCGAAGGAAGGCGCGGTCGACCCGGACAACGGGTTCGCCATGCATTACGACGTCATCGACAAGAACGAGAAGCACGTCGATGCCATCGCCAAGGCCGCCAAGGGCGCCGACGACATCCTGCTGGCGACCGACCCGGATCGCGAGGGTGAAGCGATCAGCTGGCACATCGCCGAGATCCTGAAGGAGCGTGGGCTGGTCAAGGACAAGCCGATGCAGCGCGTGGTCTTCACCGAGATCACCCCGCGCGCCATCAAGGAAGCCATCAACCAGCCGCGCGCCATCGCCAGCGACCTGGTGGACGCCCAGCAGGCGCGCCGCGCGCTGGACTACCTGGTCGGTTTCAACCTGTCGCCGGTGCTGTGGCGCAAGGTGCAGCGCGGCCTGTCCGCCGGCCGCGTGCAGAGCCCGGCGCTGCGCATGATCGTCGAGCGCGAGGAAGAGATCGAAGCCTTCATCGCCCGCGAATACTGGTCCATCGCTGCCGAGTGCGCGCACCCCAGCCAGCATTTCAACGCCAAGCTGATCAAGCTGGACGGGCAGAAGTTCGAGCAGTTCACCGTCACCGACGGCGACACCGCCGAGGCCGCCCGCCTGCGCATCCAGCAGGCCGCGCAGGGCTCGCTGCACGTCACCGACGTGGCCAGCAAGGAGCGCAAGCGCCGCCCGGCGCCGCCGTTCACCACCTCCACCCTGCAGCAGGAAGCCTCGCGCAAGCTCGGCTTCACCACCCGCAAGACCATGCAGGTGGCGCAGAAGCTGTATGAAGGCGTGAACATCGGCGACGAAGGCACCGTCGGCCTGATCTCGTATATGCGTACCGACTCGGTGAACCTGTCGCAGGACGCGCTGGCCGAGATCCGCGACGTGATCGCCCGTGACTACGGCATCGCCTCGCTGCCGGACCAGCCCAACACCTACCAGACCAAGTCCAAGAACGCCCAGGAAGCCCACGAAGCCGTGCGCCCGACCTCGGCCCTGCGGACCCCGGCCCAGGTGTCGCGCTTCCTCACCGACGACGAGCGCCGACTGTACGAGCTGATCTGGAAGCGCGCCGTCGCCTGCCAGATGATCCCGGCCACCCTCAACACCGTCAGCGTCGACCTGTCGGCCGGCAGCGAACACGTGTTCCGCGCCAGCGGCACCACCGTCGTCGTGCCCGGCTTCCTGGCCGTGTACGAGGAAGGCAAGGACAACAAGAGCGCCGAGGACGAGGACGAAGGCCGCAAGCTGCCGGCAATGAAGCCGGGCGACCGCATTCCGCTGGAACGCATCCTGGCCGAACAGCATTTCACCCAGCCGCCGCCGCGCTTCACCGAAGCGGCGCTGGTGAAGGCGCTGGAAGAGTACGGCATCGGCCGTCCCTCGACCTACGCCTCGATCATCCAGACCCTGCTGTTCCGCAAGTACGTGGAAATGGAAGGCCGCAGCTTCCGTCCGTCCGACGTCGGCCGTGCGGTGTCCAAGTTCCTGTCCAGCCACTTCACCCAGTACGTGGACTACGACTTCACCGCCAAGCTGGAAGACGAGCTCGATGCCGTCTCGCGCGGCGAGGAAGAGTGGATCCCGCTGATGGCCCGCTTCTGGGAACCGTTCAAGGAGCTGGTGGAAGACAAGAAGGAATCGGTCGACCGCGCCGAGGCCAGCGGTGCCCGCGAACTGGGTACCGACCCCAAGACCGGCAAGCCGGTCAGCGTGCGCCTGGGCCGTTTCGGGCCGTATGCCGCCATCGGCAGCACCGCCGAGGACGCCGAGGAAAAGCCGAAGTTCGCTTCGCTGCGCCCCGGCCAGTCGATGCACACCATCTCGCTGGAAGACGCGCTGGAACTGTTCCTGATGCCGCGCGCACTGGGCCAGGACAAGGATGAGGACGTCAGCGTCGGCATCGGTCGTTTCGGCCCGTTCGCCAAGCGCGGCAGCACCTACGCCTCGCTGAAGAAGGAAGACGACCCGTACACCATCGACCTGGCCCGCGCAGTGTTCCTGATCGAAGAGAAGGAAGAGATCGCGCGCAACCGGATCATCAAGGAGTTCGAGGGCAGCGACATCCAGGTGCTGAACGGCCGCTTCGGCCCGTACATCAGCGACGGCAAGATGAACGGCAAGATCCCCAAGGATCGCGAGCCGGCATCGCTGACCTTGGCCGAAGTGCAGCAGCTGATGGAAGAAACCGGCAAGCCGGTGCGCAAGGGCTTTGGCGCCAAGAAGGCCGCCGCGAAGAAGGCGCCGGCCAAGAAGGCGGCGGTGAAGAAGGAAGCCGCGCCGAAGAAGGCAGCTGCGAAGAAGGCGCCGGCCAAGAAGGCGGCGAAGAAGGCAGTGAAAAAGGCCGTCAAGAAGGCCGCAGCCAAGAAGTAGATCCACGCCATGCGTGGATGATTTGCCGGGATGTGCGGACCAACGGTCCGCACCCACCGCTTCAACACGCCGGGATGTGCGGACCAACGGTCCGCACCCACCGTACCGCCCGTGCCCACCGTCGGCACCCACCACCCGTTCTGCACGCCACGGGGGGATAATGAAGCCCCACGTCGGGCCGGCCTTCCCCATGAAAGAACTCACCCTCGATACTGCTGTGGCCACGCTGCGCGCGGGGGGCGTGATCGCCTACCCGACCGAAGCTGTCTGGGGCCTGGGCTGCGACCCTGCCCATGAGGCGGCGGTGCACATGGTCCTGCGCCTGAAGCAGCGCCCGGTCGAGAAGGGCATGATCCTGGTCGCCGCCGACCTGCCGCAGCTGGAAGGCTGGGTACGGCTGGACGCGCTGCCCGACGCCCGCCAGCGCGCGGTGCTGGCCAGCTGGCCCGGCGCCAACACCTGGATCCTGCCGGCCGGCCCCCGTGCGCGCCCGTGGGTGACCGGTGAACACAGCGGCATCGCCGTGCGCATCAGCGCCCACCCGCTGGTGGCGGCGCTGTGCCGCGCCTGGGGCGGTCCGCTGGTGTCCACCAGCGCCAACCTGGCCGGTGAACCGCCGGCGCGCAGTCGCGAAGAACTGGACCCGCGTCTGCTGCGACTGCTCGACGGCATCCTCGATGGCCAGACCGGCGGCCTGGCCCAGCCGACGCCCATCCGCGACGCGCTCAGCGGCAGCATCCTGCGCTCCTGATGCGCCGATTGCAGTGCCGCGGCAATTCGCGCAGGCTGCAGCCATGAACCTGCTGCGCCCTGCCCTCTGCCTGGCTCTGTCGATGCCCGTGGTGGCTTTCGCTGCCGATGACGTGCGGGTCTACCGCTGCGTTGGCAGCAACGGCGCCGTTGCGCTGCAGGACAAGCCCTGCAGCAGCGGCCGTCAGGAAGTGCGCGACCTGCAGCGCCCGCGCGACCCGCCGCCGCGTACGGTCAGCACCGATACCCCGCCGCCGACGCCCGCAGCGACGCCGGACATGGGCGTGCGCGAGGTCCGCCACGTCTACATCCAGCCGCCGCAGCCGATGTACGAGTGCGTGCGCGACGACGGCAGCCGCTATACCAGCGACAACAACGAGGGTAATCCGCGCTGGGTGCCGGTATGGACCACGGTCTGGTACGGACCGGACCCCCATGGCGGACCGCGCCCGCGTCCGCCGGGACCGGGCCCGGGAGGCGGCGCCATCGGCATCGGGCCTCCGCCGGGGGCCGGCGGCATCCCGGTGCACCGGCCGCCGCTCGGCTACGGGGTCAACGTGCCCGGCGGAAACGTGCTGGTGCGCGACGCCTGCAGCCTGCTGCCGCCGCGCGAAGTCTGCTCGCGCCTGCGCGACCGCCGCTGGGAGCTGGACCGCCGCTACAACAGCGCGCTGCAGAGCGAACGCACCGCGATCAGCAACGAGCAGCGCGGCATCGACGCACGCCTGTCGCAGGACTGCAGCGGCGGCTGAGCGCGCTTGCTCTGGTAGATGCCCACCTTGGTGGGCAACGCTGTCTGCCAGCGCCAACCAAGGTTGGCATCTACCGGGGCACCGGCCATCGCGTGCGTCAACCAAGGTTGGCATCTACCAGGCGGCGGCCGCTGCTGTAGGCTGCTGGCATGAAGAAACTGATCTGGCTGGCGCTGTGCCTGCTGCCCGGCGCTGCCGCGGCCGAGGAGATGGTGATCTACCGCTGCACCGGCAGCAGCGATGTTCCCACCGTGCAGCGCATGCCCTGTTCGGCCGGCATGAAGCAGGAGATCGTGAAGCTGCCCGGCTCCGCGCCGTCGACGCCGGCTGCAGCCCCCGCGGCCGCTCCCACGCCAGCGCCGGTCGCCGCCGACCCCGCGCCTGCAGCGCCCGCCACGGAAGCGCCCGTCGCTCCCACACCGCCGCGCGCGGGCCAGGAGCGCATCATCAGCGAGGCCTACATGGTCGAGCGCGAGGGCGGCGATGCCATCCTCGACAGCGCCCTGCTGCCCCGCCCCGGTGATGCCGCGGTCGATGAGAACGCGCCGCCCAAGCCGCCTCTGCCGCCGATCTTCCAGTGCCAGGATTCACAGGGCGGCCAGTACCTGCACGAGTACGAAGCCGCGCCGGGCCGCTGCGAGCTGATGAACGTCAGCGGCCTGGGCGGTGCCACGCCGGTAAATGCGGCCAGCTGCGAAGTGGTCAGCGACCGTTGCAGCGAAGTGGCCGAGGCGCAGCGCTGTGGCAGCTGGCAACAGCGCTTCCGCAATGCCCGCGGTCGCGAGCGCTTTGCCTCGGAGGAAAACCGCGATGCCGCCCGTGCCGAACGCGAGCGCCTGCAGGCGGTGCTGGCTGCGAGTGATTGCCGGGTGCCGGAGTAGGCGCTGCCGCCCGGCGTTGATGGGGTCAGAGCCCTTTCCTGCGGAAAGGGATCCGACCCCGGTCAGGGTCAGGGTCAGAACCCGTACCGCAGGAAGCCGCCGTCGACCGCGATGCACTCACCGGTAACGTAGCTCGACGCCGGCAGGCACAGGAAGCCCACCGCTGCGGCCACTTCTTCCGGCTCGCCGATGCGGCGCATCGGCGTACGTGCGATCACTTCTTCGTAGTAGTCGGCATCGGACAACGGGCCGGACGTGCGCCGGGTGCGGATGTACCACGGCGCCACCGCGTTCACCCGGATGCCGTCCTCGGCCCACTCCACCGCCAGGTTGCGGGTCATCTGGTGCATCGCCGCCTTGGTCATGCCGTACACCACGCCGCTGCGCACATGGGTCAGGCCCGAAACGCTGCCGACGTTGACGATGGACGAGGAGGCGTGCCGGGCCAGCAGCGGATGCGCGTAGCGCGACAGCTCGAAGGCCGAGAACAGGTTGGTCTCGAAGATCTGGCGCCACTCGTCCTCGGAATACTCGGTCGCCGCCTTGGTGACGTTGCCGCCGGCGTTGTTGACCAGGATGTGCAGGCCGTCGCTGTGGTCCTCCACCCAGTCCAGGATCTGCCGGCGGTCTTCGTCATCGGAGACATCGGCGGCCAGCGCATGCACCTGCATCTGCGGATGCACGTCCAGCAGTTCGTCGCGCGCGGTTTCCAGCATGTCGATATCGCGGCCGACGATCATCAGGTCGGCGCCGAAACCGGCCAGTTCGTGTGCGATCGCCAGGCCGATGCCGGCGCTGGCACCGGTGATCAGGGCCGTCTGCCCGTCAAGGCGCCACCGTTGCTGGTTCATGTGTTCTCCGGGGCCGCGCCCGCTGTATTTCGATGCCGCAAGGATACGCGTCACAGCAGGGCGTTGCCGACAGTGCGACACTGCCGCATCACCCGCCCCGGAGCACCACGATGCGTCTGCTGATTCCCGCCTGCCTGTCGGTCGCACTGCTGGCCGGTTGCCAGAAGCCCGCCCCGCCCAACCCCGAGAAGCCGCCGGAGCCGCAGGCGCTGGCCAAGGCCATCAACCAGCCGCTGGACCGCGCCAAGGACGTGCAGAAGGCCGTGGACGCCGGTGCCGAGCGCGAGCGCAAGGCCGAGGCTGAAGCAACGCAATGACGCCAGGGGTCGGAGCCCTTTGCGATGCAAAGGGATCCGACCCCGCACAGACAAAAACGCCCGGCCGGAGCCGGGCGTTTTCATTGGCGGCAAGCGCCGGTCAGAACCCGCAGAAGCAGTACGCCAGTGCCTTCACCGGTGCACCGTTGCCCTTCTCGCGCGCGGCGTTCTCGACGAAGCGCAGCTGGGTGTCCACTTCCGGCATCGTGCGCGCCAGCATCATCCGCGCGACACCCGAATCGGCCAGCATCCAGGCACCGGCATGGCTGCCGGCGAAACCACTGATGAACTGCGCGAACGGAGTGGCGGGCTTCTCGATGTAGCGCACGCGGTACTTCTCGTCATTGCCCAGCTTGGCACGGCTGGCGGCGTCGGCCACGGCATCCTTCATGCCGCCGAAGGCGTCGACCAGGCCGCGTTCCTTGGCCTGCGCACCGCTCCAGACGCGGCCACGGGCCACTTCGTCGATGGCTTCGACCGGCTTCTTGCGGGCCTCGGCGACGCGACCGGTGAAGTCGGCATAGCCCTTGTTGATCACCGACTGGATGACCTGGCCCACGGCCGGGTCCATCGGGCGGGTGACGTCGAAGGCACCGGCGAAACGGGTCGTGCCCACGCCATCGGTGTGCACGCCGAACTTGTCCAGCGCGCGGCTGAAGTTGGGGATCATGCCGAAGATGCCGATCGAACCGGTGATGGTCGACGGATCGGCGTAGATGCGATCGGCGTTCATGCTGATCCAGTAACCACCGGAGGCGGCCAGGTCGCCCATCGACACCACCACCGGCTTGCCGGCGGCCTGAAGGGCCACCACTTCGCGGCGGATCTGCTCGGAGGCGAACACTTCACCACCCGGCGAATCCACGCGCAGCACCACGGCCTTGACCTGGTCGTCGTCGCGCGCGGCGCGCAGCAGGGCCGAAGTCGACTCGCCACCGATGCGACCGGCCGGCAGGTCGCCGCCGCTGATCTCACCGGAGGCCACCACCACGGCCACCTGCGGACGGTTGTCCACCGGGTTGCGGCGCGCGTCGAGCTGACCCATGTACGAGGCGAAATCGATGTTGCGGAAGCCGCCATCAGCGTCTTCGTCGGCCACGCCGCGCTCGATCATCAGATCCTCGAATTCCTCGCGGGTCTTCAGCGCGGTCACCAGCTTCTGCTGCAGGGCGAACTTGGCCAGGTCACCACCGGCCGCGGCCACGCCTTCGGGCAGCGTATCGATGCCCGCAGCCAGCTGTGCCGGATCGAGGCGGCGCGCCTTGGCGATGTCACCCAGGTAGCGCTGCCACACGTCGTTCATCCAGAACAGGTCGGCTTCCTTGGACGCCGGCGAGGCCGCATCCAGCACGTACGGTTCGGCGGCGGACTTGTACTCGCCCACCTTGAACAGGTGCACGTCCACGCCCAGCTTGTCCTGCAGGCCGGTGCGGAAGTACTGGCGGTAACGGCCCAGGCCCTCGAGCACCACCGACCCCATCGGGTCCAGGTAGACCTCGTCGGCCTGCGCGGCCAGCAGGTACTGCGACTGGCCCATGCTCTGGCTGAAGGCCACGATCTGCTTGCCCGAGGCGCGCAGGTCCTGCAGCGCACCGGCCACTTCACGCAGCGAGGCGAAGCCGGACGGCTGCAGCTTGTCCAGTTCCAGCACCACGCGTTCGATCTTCTTGTCGGCCTTGGCCGATTCGATCACGCGCAGCAGGTCGCGCAGCTGCACTTCCTCGGCACCGTTGTCGCCGACCGCCTTGGCCAGCGCGCGGCTGACCGGATCAGCGCTGTACTGCTCGACCAGACGGCCTTCCGGCGCGATGACCAGCGTGGTGCGGTCCTGCAGGGATTTGCTGGCGCCGGCACCCATGCCCGCAGCGACGATGAACATCACCACCACGAACAGCAGCAGGCCGAAGAACACCAGGTTGAGGATCAGCCTGCGGGTGAAATTCATCACGTCCCACAGCCCGATGAAGAAACCGGCGATGGGATTGCGATGCGCCGGGGGCAGCGGGGGCACGGGTTGGTTCATGGAGCGCTCCGGATGGCTTCTTGCCGTGGTAACAGCATAGCCGGTGCCGTGTAAGGCGGCATCGGACACAAGTCAGGGGTTCGCCCGTCACGGTCTGGCGTGACGGGCACGACGATCATTCCAGGGCCGATTGACCGATGCGCAGGCTGCTGCGACGCAGGCGCCAGCCCATCAGGATGGCGGCGGCGGTCAGGCCGACGATCAGGCCGATCCACATGCCCTGCGGGCCCATGCCCAGGCCCAGGCCGAGCCCGGCGCCGAGCGGCATGCCCAGGCCCCAGTACGCGAACATGGCGATGAACATCGGCACGCGCGTGTCCTTCAGCCCGCGCAGCGCGCCGGCCGACAGCACCTGGATGCCATCGGGGAACTGGAACGTAGCCGCGTACAGCAGCAGGGTGGACGCCAGCCCGGCCACGGCCAGATCGTTGGTGTAGACCCCGACGATGGCATCGTGGCCGAACAGCAGTACGGCCGCCGACAGGGTCTGGGTACCCATGATGATGGCGTAACCGGCCCAGGCCGCGCGGCGCACGCCGAAGCCATCGCCACGGCCGACCGCATGGCCGACGCGCACAGTGGTCGCTTCGGCAACACCCATTGGGATCATGAAGCACAGCTGCGCCACGTTGATCGCGATCTGGTGCGCGGCCGCCTCATTGGCGCCCAGGCGACCGATCAGCAGGGCGGTGACGATGAACAGACCGCCTTCCATCAGCACGGTGATGCCGATCGGCAGGCCGGTGCGCAGCAGGTCCCAGATCGCCGCCGGGCGCGGGCCTTCTAAGTGCGAGAACAGCTGCAGGTGGGCGAAGCGCTTGGTGAACCACAGGTAGGTGGCGAAGGCGATGGCCTGCAGCCACATCATCACCGCCGAGGCGATGCCCAGGCCTTCGGCGCCCATTTCCGGGAAGCCGAGCTTGCCGTTGGCCAGCACGTAGCCCATCGGCGCCAGCACCAGCAGGCCACCGAAGCCGAGCAGCATGGTCGGCAGCGTCCAGTGCATGCCCTCGCTGAGGTAGCGCATGCAGAAGTACAGGGTCAGCGCCGGACCACCCCAGCGCACCGCATGCAGGAAAGCGGTGGCCCCCGGCACGATGTCCGGGGCGATGCCGAAGGCCGGCAGCAGCGGCGGCACCACGGTGAGGAAGGTGAACATGATCAGGCCCAGGCCCAGCGCCAGCCACAGCGCCTGGCGGAACAGCGGGCCGATCTCGCGCTCGCGGCCGGCGCCGTGCAGCTGCGACACCGAGGCGGTGAGCGAGATGAGCGTGCCGATCGGGATCAGCATCGGCAGCCACAGCAGGGCCGTACCGATGGTCACCGCAGCCAGCGTGGCAGTGGCGTGGTGGCCGGCAATGACGTTATCGACGAAGGAGATCAGACCGGTGGATACATGGCCCAGCACCAACGGCAGGGCGAGCAGACCGGTCGCGCCCACTTCCTTGCGGAAGCGCGGCGTGGAGGTTGCGGTAGACATGGAAGTACAGGACGCCAACTACGGTTGCGCGCGAAGGGCACAGGCACCGGGTTGCGGCCGGCTATTTTACGGCCAAACGGTGCCGCCCGCTGGGTAGCGTCGACCGTTGGTCGACTGCTCTTCACGTGACCCCGGCAACACGCGCTTGTTGCGCGTTTGTCGACCAACGGTCGACGCTACTGGCCGGCCTGGCGCTTGAGCCAGGCGTCGCGTTCGGCGGCCGGCACGGCGAGGAAGGCGCTGCGCACGGCATCGCGTTCCTGCGGCGGGGTGCGCTGGGCCACCAGCGTCAATTGCGTCAACTGCGCGGGGCTGAGTTGGCGCAGCGCGGCCAGTGCGGCCTCGCGCTGCTCCGGCGGCACCAGGCCGAACAGGCCGTGCAGCTTGGGGAACTGCATGCCCAGCTGCGGCCCCAGCCGCCAGCCATCGCGGAAGGACTGGTCCTGGGCCTGGAACTGCTCGCGCAGGCGCTGCTGCTGTTCGGCCGGCAGCGCGGCAAAGCGGGCGGCCGCCTGGCGGATGCGCTCGCGCTCGCCCTCCGGCAACGCCTTCAACGACGCATAGTCGGCGCGACGCTGGCGCTGCTGCTCCGGGCTGAGCTGGGCAAAGGCAGCGGGCGAACCCGTATCGGCCACCGGCGCCGGCGTTGCACCGGGCGCTGCCGGCGGCAGCGGTACGTCCAGTGAGGGCGGCGCGGCGGCCAGCGACAACGGCAGGGCCAGCAGCACGCTGGCAAGCAGGAATTTATTCATCGGCAGCAGCGGTTTCCAGCGCGGCACCGACCGGCTCGGGGCGGGTCGGTTTGGGTTCGGATTCATCCACCGGCAGCGGGCCGCCCGCGGCGCTCCACGCATACAGGTCGGCGTCGGCGGCCAGCGGATAGTCGCGGTCGGCCAGCATGGCGGCGTCCTCGGCCGCGTGGCCATCGGCGGCAGCGGTCGGCTGTACCTCGCTGGCCGGCAGGGATTCAACGGTGACCGGGCCGGACTCGGCGACCACGCCTTCCGGCAGCGGCGCATCGCTGGCCGTCGCGTGGTGCTGCCAGTAGCGCCAGCCCAGGGCGGCCGCCAGCAGTACTGCCACCGTCACCAGCAGGATGACCGGGCCGCGCCAGCGCGGCGCACCGGTGTTGGGGCGGCGGCGCTTGGGCGCGCTGCGCTCGTCGCGCTCCGGCGTGCGCCAGCTGGCCGTAGGGGGCTGGTTGTTCGCGGCCGGTGCCGAGGGCTGCTGCAGCTGTTGCAGGCGCTTGGCCGGCAGATCGCGGATGCGCAGCTGCACCTGCTCGGCCAGGCCACGCCACGCCGCGGCGTCGGGCTGGCCGTGGGCGTCGCGCGGGCAGGCGGCGGCCAGCAGCTGCTGGTAGCCGTCTTCATCGATATCCAGCACACGGGTGGCGATGCCTTCATCCAGGCTGCCACCGACCCGCAGCAGCAGGGCCAGGCGCGGCAGCGGCGGCATGTCGCCCAGGGCGGCCAGCGACGGCGGCCACTGCCCGGCAGCCGGCTCGCGCAGCGCCTGGCGCTGGCCCAGCAGGGTCCAGAAACGGGTCGGCCACTGCGCCATCGGCAGGTCGCTGGCCACGGCGGAGAAAGCGCGCATCACCGCGACCAGGGTCTGCTCGGCGCGGGCGGGGTCACCGCACTGCAGCTCGGCAACCACCAGCGCGCGGCGTTCGACGCCACGCAGGAACGCCGACAGCGCGCCGGCCGCGGTCGAGGAAACAGGGGCGGGCACAGCCGTCATCGGTTACTCCAAAGGTCTGCGGGCATGATAGCGGCAGCCCATCGGCGGCCGGCAGGACTTGCGCCCACGGGCACTTCGTGCTGCAGGTTGTGCACAGCATCAATGCGGTCCCCGGCCGAATCGTTGTGAAGCCGCGGATTCACCTTGTTTCAGCAATGTTTCACAATCAAGCCATTGATTTTATTGACGTTTTAAGTATGGCTATTTTTTGACCAACCCGAGTGTAAAGCCGTCGCCATCGGCCTCACACGCCCCCGTCGACCGGTAACGCACAACGTTATCCACAGAAGATGTGGATAAGACTGAATCTCTAATAGCCACCGATATTTAGGTGACATTTATGATTGCGCGGCAGGCGCGGGCGACGTGATCGCCTCTGCCATCGGCCCCCGCCCCGCCCGTTACACTGCCCCGATGCTCGACCCCATCCCGACCCTGCAGGTCGCCCTGCCCGTCCCGCTGCCGCGCCTGTTCGACTACCTGCCCCCGGAAGGTCCGGGCCCGGCCATGCCGGTCGGCTGCCGCCTGAAGGTGCCGTTCGGCAACCGCGAGCTGGTGGGGATGGTGGCCGGCCACGGCCAGGTGGACGACGGCCAGGGCCTGCGCCAGGCGCTGGCCTGGTGCGATCCGCAGCCGCTGCTGCAGGGCGAGCTGTGGCAGAGCCTGCAGTGGCTGGCCCGCTACACCCATTCACCGTTGGGCGAAGTGGTGAACACCGCCCTGCCCGGCCCGCTGCGGCACGGCGAGGCCCTGCCCGACACCCACCACTGGGGCTGGCAGCTGACCGCCGCCGGCCAGGCCCAGCGCGAAAAGCTGCGCGCCGGCACCCGCCCGCGGCAACTGGCCGAACTGCTGGGCGAGGCCGTGGTCGACGAAGACGTGCTGGGCGCGCGCATGGAGGACTGGCGCACCGCCGCACGCAGCCTGGCCAAGCGCGAGCTGGCCGAGCGCGTGGCCCTGAGCGTGGCGCCGCAGCATGCGCAGCCCCTGCCCGGCCCCACCCTCAACCCGGAACAGGCCGAGGCCGTGGCCGCGATCACCGCTGCCGACGGCTTCCATGCCTTCCTGCTGGACGGGGTGACCGGCAGCGGCAAGACCGAGGTCTACCTGCAGGCCATCATCCACTGCCTGGCGCAGGGGAAACAGGCGCTGGTGCTGGTGCCGGAAATCGGCCTGACCCCGCAGACCCTGGCGCGCTTCCGTGGCCGCCTCGGCATCACAGTGCATGCGCTGCATTCGCGCTTGAACGACAACGAACGCGCGCGCGTCTGGGCCGCGGCCTCGCGCGGCGAAGCGCGGGTGATCGTCGGCACCCGGTCGGCGGTGTTCACCCCGCTGCCGCAGGCCGGCCTGCTGATCGTCGACGAGGAACACGACGGCAGCTACAAGCAGCAGGACGGCATCCGTTACCACGCCCGCGATTTCGCCCTGGTGCGGGCCAAGGCACTGGGCATCCCGGTGCTGCTGGGCAGCGCCACGCCGTCGCTGGAAACCCTGCACAACGCCTATGCCGGCCGCTACACCCACCTGCGCCTGAAGCAGCGCGCCGGTGATGCGCGGCCGCCACGCGTGCGCATCCTCGATGTGCGCAAGCGGCCGCTGCACGATGGCCTGTCCGCCGATGTGCTGGCCGGTATCGGCGAACACCTGCAGCGTGGCCAGCAGGTGCTGGTGTTCAAGAACCGCCGCGGCTACGCGCCGGTACTGCTGTGCCACGACTGCGGCTGGACCGCGCCATGCCAGCGCTGCGATGCGCCGATGACGGTGCATGGCGGCGGCCGTCGCCTGCAGTGCCACCACTGCGGTGCGCGGCAGCCGGCGCCCCTGGCCTGCCCGGCCTGCGGCAGCCTCGCGCTGCAGCCGCAGGGCATCGGCACCGAGCGCCTGGAAGAGCACCTGGTCAGCGCCTTTGCCGATTATCCGGTGGTGCGCATCGACCGAGGCACCACCTCGCGCCGCGATGCGCTGGAACAGCAGCTGGCGAAGCTGGGCGACCAGCCCGGCATCCTGGTCGGCACGCAGATCCTGGCCAAGGGCCACGACCTGCCCAAGTTGACCCTGGTGGTGGTGGTGGGCATCGACGAAGGCCTGTTCTCGGCCGACTTCCGCGCCAGCGAGAAGCTGGCCCAGCAGCTGATCCAGGTGGCCGGCCGCGCTGGTCGCGCGCGCGATCCCGGCGAGGTCTGGCTGCAGACCCACCACCCGGGGCACCCGTTGCTGGAAACCCTGGTGAGCGGTGGCTACCACCCGTTCGCACAGGCCGAATTGAACCAGCGCCAGGCCGCCGGCTTCCCGCCGTTCGCACACCTGGCGCTGATGCGTGCCGAAGCGCAGCAGCTTGAACATGCGAACGCCTTCCTGCTGGCGGCGCGGCAGCTGCTGGGCGAGCAGAACGTGGTGGAGGCCTATGGGCCGATGCCGGCGCCGATGCCGCGTCGCGCCGGCTACCAGCGCACGCAGCTGCTGCTGTCCGCGCTGCAGCGGCCGCCGCTGCATGGCGTGCTGGCCCAGCTGGTGCCGCAGCTGTACGCGCTGCCGGAGGCGCGCAAGGTGCGCTGGTCGCTGGATGTGGATCCGACGGATCTGTATTGAGGCCTGCCATGGGGTCAGAGCGCTCTCTGCGAGAGGGATCCGACCCCTTGGCTATCGGGGTCGGATCCCACCCCAAGGGTGGGCTCCGACCCCGGTCGCCACCGCTTACGTCAGCGGTGACATCACGCCGCGCTGGTACGCCGGGCGCTCGCGCAGGCGGGCATACCAGTCGGCCACGTTCGGCAGGTCGGGGCGCTGGATCGGCAGTTCGAACCAGGCATAGATCAACGAACCCAGCGGGATGTCGCCCATCGCGAACTTCTCGCCCGACAGCCACGGCTGCCTGGCCAGCGTCTCATCGGCCATCTTCAGGTAATCACCGGCGCGCACGATGGCGGCGTTGATGCGTGCTTCGTCGCGGTCGGCCGGCGCGGTGCGCATGATGCCCCAGATCAGTTCGGAGTACAGCGCAGCCATCCGCGAGGTGCTCCAGTCCATCCACTTCTCGGCCTGCGCACGTTCCATCGCGTCTTCGGCGTACAGCGTGCCCAGCGAATAGCGCGCGCTCAGGTAGCGCACGATGGTGTTCGATTCCCACAGCGGCAGGCCGTGGTCTTCGATCACCGGCACCAGGCTGTTGGGATTCATCGCCACGTATTCGGCCGACTGCGTGCCGCCATGGCTGCCACCCACTTCGATGGATTCGTACGGCAGCCCGATTTCTTCGGCGCACCACAGCACCTTGCGGACATTGCTGGAATTGCGGCGGCCCCAGATCTTCAACATTGCGGATTTCCCTGCCTGCAGCGGTGCGCCACGGTGGCGCGGAAACGCTACGATACGCCCATCCACAGGGAGAGACGACGTGACTGCATGGGATGCGTTGAACTACGTTCTGCTGGCAGCAGGGCTGGTGATGCTGGTGCTGGGCTACCGCCGTTCCAGCCGCAACCAGCTGCTATGCGCCGGGCTGTTGCTGCTGGCCTTCAACGGGGTCGAGGATTTCGCCGCCGGGTTTGCCGACGGCTATGCGGGTTCGGATGCGCGGGTGATCTGAATCGCGGCGTCGATATGCCGGCCAGCGGCCGGCGCTACCGGCCCTTCTTCGGCAGCGCGCGCACGTAGGACGATTTGCCGTCCTTCTTCAGCTCGAACAGGCCGATGGCCGCCAGCAGGTCGCTGAGCTTGCCGTAGCCATAGTTGCGCGGGTCGAACGAGGCCTGGTTGCCGATCTGGCTGCCGACCGGACCCAGGTGTGACCAGCCATCCTCGCCCTCGGCGGCCGATACGGCACGCCGCAGCATCTTCACCAGGCGCGTGTCATTGCGCAGTTCCGCGCTGTTCTTGCGCGGGCGCACTTCATCACTGGCCACCTGCCCGCTGGGCGCCTGCCCGGCCTCGGCCTCGACGTCGGGCACGCTGGCGTGGGTCTGGCCCAGGGCTTCCAGGTAGGTGAACTTGGAACAGGCGTTGACGAAGGGCTCGGGCGTCTTCTTCTCGCCGAAGCCATACACCTTCACCCCATCGGTCAGCAGGCGCATCACCATCGGGGTGAAGTCGGCATCGCTGGAGACGATGGCGAAACCATCGAGGTTGCGCGCGTACAGCAGGTCCATGGCATCGATGACCATGGCCATGTCCGAGGCGTTCTTGCCCTTGCTGTAGGCGAACTGCTGGATCGGGCGGATGGCGTACTCGTGCAGCACCGATTCCCAGCCCTTCAGGCGCGGGCTTTTCCAGTTGCCGTAGGCACGGCGCACGTTGGCCACGCCGTAGCGGGCGACCTCGGCCAGGACTTCGTCGATCTTCGAGGCCGGCGCATTGTCGGCGTCGATCAGCAGGGCGATGCGCTTTTCCGGTTCGGACATGGTTTCCTCGGTGGGCTGCAGGCTGAGCGGAGTATCACCCATGGCCACTGGCAGCCATGTGACGTGCGATGATGCAGGGCGACATCCATCCCCCTCTGGAGTACGTCGATGAGCCGCGAACCAGTCCCCCACCTGGTCATCATCGGCGGCGGTTTTGCGGGCCTCTGGGCCACCCGGGCCCTGGCCCGCGAAAAGATCAGGATCACCCTGCTCGACCGCCGCAACCACCACCTGTTCCAACCCCTGCTGTACCAGGTCGCCACCGCCGGCCTGTCCGCCCCCGACATCGCCGCGCCGCTGCGCCACATCCTTGGCCACCAGCGCAACGTGGAAGTACGCCTGGGCGAGGTCGTCGCCATCGACAAGGCCACCCGCCAGGTGCAGCTGGCCGACGGCAGCACCCTGGGCTACGACAGCCTGCTGCTGGCCACCGGCGCCACCCACGCCTACTTCGGCAACGACCAGTGGGCCGGCGATGCGCCGGGCCTGAAAACGCTGGACGATGCCATCGCCCTGCGCCGCAAACTGCTGCTGGCATTCGAGCGCGCCGAGGCCGAACCGGACCCGGCGAAGAAGGCCGCATGGCTCAGCTTCGCGGTGGTCGGCGGCGGCCCCACCGGCGTCGAACTGGCTGGCACCCTGGCCGAGATCGCCCGCCACACCCTGCGTAACGAGTTCCGCCACATCGATCCGGCCAGCGCCAAGGTGCGCCTGGTCGAGGCCGGCCCGCGCGTGCTGTCTTCGTTCCCCGAGGTGCTGTCGCTGAAGGCACGCCGGCAGCTGGAGAAGCTGGGCGTGGAAGTGCTGACCGGCACCCCGGTGAGCGACATCGACAGCCTCGGCTTCAAGCTGGGCGAACAGTTCGTGCCCGCACGCACCGTGGTCTGGGCCGCCGGCGTGGCCGCCTCGCCGCTGGCGCGCACGCTGGACGTACCACTGGACCGCGCCGGCCGCGTGCAGGTGCAGCCCGACCTGACCCTGCCCGGGCACCCCGAACTGTTCGTCGCTGGTGACCTGGCTGCAGTGAACCAGGCCAACGGCAAGCCGGTGCCCGGCGTGGCACCCGCCGCCAAGCAGATGGGCAAGTACGTGGCCGATGTCATCCGCGCGCGCCTGCATGGCAAGCCGACACCGGGGCCGTTCAAGTACGCCGACTACGGCAACCTGGCCACCATCGGCCGCATGGCCGCCATCGTGCACCTGGGCAGGCTGCAGCTGTCCGGCGTGCTGGCCTGGTGGTTCTGGCTGGCCGCGCACGTGTTCTTCCTGATCGGTTTCCGCAACCGCGTGGTGGTGCTGCTGAACTGGGCGGTGGCGTACTGGAGCTACCAGCGCAGCGCGCGCATCATTTTTGGTGATGACCAGGAAGATCGCCGGCCGAGGTAATGGCCTGCACTACGCTGGGGTCAGAGCCCTTTCCTGCGGAAAGGGATCTGACCCCGGGCATGAAGGGCTCTGACCCCGCCTCCCAACACCCTCCTCGCATGGCGTGGATCTACCGGTTCACCGGGCCGCCGGTTCCCGGCGGGCGTGGCCACACGTGGCAGAAGTCTTCCTTCCTCGCGGTGTCGGCAATCTGCCCGGCACTCCAATGCCGGGTGATCCAGATCGTGAGCGCCGTGCTGCTCAACTGCCAGCGCAGCATGCCGTGGCGCGGCTGCCGCATCAGGTGGCGGCGGGCAACCCAGTAGGCCTCCTGCTCGACCACGGGCACGTTCGCTTTCCCCGCATCCTGGTCGAAGAGCTGCGCGACGAAGCCCCAGGGGTTCATCCGCTGGTAGCCCGCGCGCGGTTCACCGCTGCATGCCGCCACGCCGCTGGGCGCACGGTCTGCCGGCTGCGGCCAACCATCCACCCAGGCCAGCCCGAGCAGGTAGAGCAGGCCGGGCAGCAGCGCGATGGCGGCGACCAATACGACGACGGAGATCCATGCTTTGCCGGCAGCACGCATCGCTCTACGGCGCCTTCGGTTTCGGGTACCACAGCGCGTTGACGATGACCCAGCGCTGGTCGAAACGGCCCATGTGGAAGTAGTCGACGAACCACGGCGTTTCCAGCCGCACCGAGGCGGCATTGCCGGTCACGTCCAGCACCGTGCAGCGGCGGTCCCATTGCGCCTTCGGCGTCTTCAACGCTCCCTGCTTCGTCAGCGCCACCAGTTCGTCCTTCGACATCCGGCGCAGGTCCAGACGCTCGTCGGGCGTATCGCCCAGCACCGCACGTTTGGCCAGGTCCGGGTGCAGGGAGCGCGCGACGCGCTGCGGGTCGGCTTCCAGCTGGCCATCGACGTAGTCATGGCAGGTGGCCTCGATGGCCGCGAGGGTGGCCGGGTCGGCGGCCGGGCTGGTTGATGCGGAGAGCGCAAACAACAGGGCAAGCGTGGACATCCGGGTCTCCAGCTCTGGGCGCGCGGCGATCATGGCATGGGCGGCGTCCCCCATCCACGCGTGGCGTGGATCTACAGGACGGCCTCGGCCGGGGCCTGCAGCCAGGCCAGCTTGCGTTCGCGCGGCTGCTGCTTGAGCTGCCATTCGGCGCGGGAAGCAGACGAGCGGTCCGGGTACTCGCGCACGGCGAGGATGCGCAGCGGCGGCCGGGCCCGGGTGTAGCGGGCGCCCTTGCCGGCCAGATGGGCGGCGAAACGGGCGGCTACGTCGGTGCTGATGCCGGCGTAATAGCTGCCGTCCCGGCATTCGAGCAGGTACAGGAACCACGGGGCGGAGGGACGGGCCATGGGGGGATTATGGCGTGCTGCACTGCAGCGGATATACTGCCGCCCGAATGCAGGAGAGAGGCGCCGCGCTGGCGCCCGCCGAAGGCGCAGGCTCCCATGATCGCTCAGGCCGGTGGGCTGGAATCCCACCAACCATGCATTCGACTCGCCGAGCTGGAGAGAGGTCACCGGGCACGCCCGGCACGATCCGCCGAAGGGGCACGCGGTTCATCCCGCTGAACTCTCAGGCAAAAGGACAGCGGGAGCGGCACCGGTCATCGTCATCCCGTCATTGCGCAGGCAGTGGCGGTATACGCGCATGGCCGGCCCCACCGCGCCCGGAGCCTGTCCCATGCTGCTGTCCATCATCTATCTCGTTGCCATTTCCGCCGAAGCCATGACCGGTGCGCTGTCCGCCGGCCGCCGCCGCATGGACCTGTTCGGCGTGGTCATGATCGCCTGCGTCACCGCCCTCGGCGGCGGTTCGCTGCGCGACATCCTGCTCGGCCATTACCCGCTGGGCTGGGTGAAGCACCCCGAGTACCTGGGCTTCACCGTGTGCGCGGCGCTGATCGCCACCTGGGTGGCGCGCTGGATGCACCATTTCCGCCGCACCTTCCTGGTGCTCGATGGCCTGGGCCTGATCGCCTTCACCCTGATCGGCTGCTCGATCGCACGCGAGGCCGGCCATGCCATGCCCATCGTGCTGATCGCCGGCATGCTCACCGGTGCCTTCGGCGGCGTGCTGCGCGACATCCTCTGCAACGAGGTGCCGCTGATCTTCCAGAAGGAGCTGTACGCGATCATCTCGCTGCTGACCGGCGCGGTATATCTGTTGCTGCTGCGCTGGGGTGTGGCCGATGCCACGGCGATCCTGTGCTGCCTGGGCGGTGGCTTCGCGCTGCGCCTGCTGGCGATCCATTACCGCTGGGAAATGCCCAAGTTCGTGTACCACGACGAAGTGCATTGATCGCTCCTTGTAGAGTCGAGCCATGCTCGACTGTTCCTGGCAGAAGCAGTCGAGCATGGCTCGACCCTACAAGAGCGGTCAGGCATGACCTTGGTCATGCGGCAATCGCCGGGCTGATTGGCTACCATTGACGCCCCGTCGCCCGCGCGACGGCATCCAGCCACACCGCGTCGCGGTCCCGCCAGACACTCCCCTCCCCCGTTGCCCGCTGCGCGTGATGCGCGAACGGGCGTACATGTCCCTGCGCGTGCGCAGGGCGCAGGATGCCCCATGTCCGCTGTTGAGCCGTCCCGTAGCACCCCGCCCCGTTCCCGCCGCTGGTGGGCGATTCCCGTCGTCATCATCGTGGCCGGCCTGGTGGCCTGGTGGGCATGGCCGCGCGCCGAGGCAACCGCGGCCGCAGGCCCGGGCAAGACCGTGCCAGTGCGCGTGGCCCGTGCCAGTGCCGAACCCCTGCAGCTGCGCCTGAAGGCCGTCGGCACCGTCACCCCGCTGCACAGCGTGGTGGTGCGCAGCCGCGTCGATGGCGAGCTGCTGCGCCTGCACTTCCAGGAAGGCCAGCAGGTGAAGGCCGGCGACCTGCTCGCGCAGATCGACCCGCGCCCCTATGAAGTGAAGCTGGCGCAGGCGCAGGGCACCCAGCAGCAGAACCTGGCGGAACTCGAGAATGCCGAGCGCCAGCTGCAGCGCTACCGCGAACTTCAGAAGCAGAACTACGTGTCCGGGCAGGAGCTGAGCGACCAGCAGAGCAAGGTGCGGCAACTGCAGGGCCGCCGCATCAGCGACCAGGCCTCGGTGGATGAAGCGCGCCTGCAGCTGCAGTACACCCGCATCACCGCGCCGGTCAGCGGCCGCGTCGGCCTGCGCCGCCTCGATGTCGGCAACCTGGTGCATGCCAGCGATACCGAGGGTCTGGTGACGCTGGCGCAGACCGCGCCAATCAGCGTGCTGTTCACCGTGCCCGAACCTGAACTGCCGGCCCTGCTGGATGCCGTGCAGGCCCAGGCCGGCCTGCCGGTGGAAGCCTGGGACCGCAGTGAAAGCAAGGCGCTGGCGCAGGGCACGCTGTCCAGCGTCGACAACCGCATCGACACCGCCACCGGCACGCTGAAACTGCGCGCGCAGTTCGACAACGCGGGCCTGGCGCTGTTCCCCAACCAGTTCGTCAACGTGCGCCTGCAGCTGGGCAAACAGCCGGCGCTGCTGATTCCCGATGCCGCCGTGCAGTTCGGCAGCCAGGGCAACTACGTGCACATCGTCGACAAGGACAACAAGGCGCAGCGCCGCACCGTGGTGCTAGGCCCGGCCGATGAGGGCCGCGTGGCCGTGCGCTCCGGCCTGCAGGCCGGCGACCAGGTGGTGATCGAAGGCATCGATGGCCTGGAAGACGGTACCGCCGTGGAGATCGTGGCCGAACAGCCCGCTGCTGCAGCGAAGGCGGCCAAGGCCGGCGCATGAACCTGTCGCGCCCGTTCATCCTGCGCCCGGTCGCCACCACCCTGCTGATGGTGGCGCTGCTGCTGTCGGGCGTGCTGGCCTACCGCCTGCTGCCGGTGGCGGCGCTGCCACAGGTCGATTACCCGATCATCCAGATCACTACGCTGTACCCGGGCGCCAGCCCGGAACTGACCACGCGCACCATCACCGCGCCGCTGGAACGCCAGCTCGGGCAGATTCCCGGCCTGAAGCAGCTGTCGTCCACCAGTTCCGGCGGCGCCTCGGTCATCACCCTGCAGTTCGGCCTGGATGTGTCTCTGGGCGTGGCCGAGCAGGACGTGCAGGCGGCCATCAACGCTGCTGGCAGCTTCCTGCCCGGCGATCTGCCGGTGCCGCCGGTGTACCGCAAGGTCAACCCGGCCGATACGCCCATCCTCACCCTGGCGGTGACCTCGCAGGCGCTGGCGCTGCCGCAGGTGCACGACCTGGTGGATACGCGCATCGCGCAGCGCCTGGCGCAGCTGCCCGGCGTCGGCCTGGTCAGCCTGGCCGGTGGCCAGCGGCCTGCGGTGCGCATCCAGGTGAACCCGGCTGCGCTGGCCGCGAACAACCTGGGCATGGACCACATCCGCACCGCGATTGCCGCAGCCAACGTCAACCTGCCCAAGGGCAGTTTCGATGGCCCGATCCGCGCGGTGATGCTCGATGCCAACGACCAGATGCGCAGCGTCGATGAGTACCGCTCCCTGGTGCTGGCCTGGCGCGAAGGCGCGCCGCTGCGCCTGGGTGACGTGGCGACCATTACCGATGGTGCCGAGAACCGCCAGCTGGCCGCCTGGAGCGGCACCACGCCGGCGGTGCTGGTGAACATCCAGCGCCAGCCCGGCGCGAACGTGATCGCCGTGGTCGAGCAGGTGCGCACGCTGCTGCCGCAGCTGCAGGCCACGCTGCCGGCCGGCGTGCAGATGAACGTGCTGAGCGACCGCACCGAATCGATCCGCGCCTCCGTGCGCGGCGTGCAGAAGGAACTGGTGCTGGCCATCGGTCTGGTGGTGCTGGTCACCTGGGTATTCCTGCGCAACCTGCCGGCCACGCTCATTCCCAGCGTGGCGGTGCCGCTGTCACTGATCGGCACGTTCGCGGTGATGCTGCTGGCCGGCTATTCGCTCAACAACCTCACGCTGATGGCGCTGACCATCGCCACCGGCTTCGTGGTGGACGATGCCATCGTGATGCTGGAGAACATCGCCCGCCACCTGGAAGAAGGCGAAAGCCCACGCGAGGCGGCGCTGAAGGGTGCGGCCGAGATCGGCTTCACCCTGGTCTCGCTCACTGTTTCGCTGATCGCGGTGCTGATCCCGCTGCTGTTCATGGCCGACCTGGTGGGCGCGCTGTTCCATGAGTTCGCGGTGACGCTGGCGGTGGCGATCGGTATCTCGCTGCTGGTGTCGCTGACGCTGACGCCGATGCTGTGTGCGCGCTTCCTCAAGCCGCATGCGAAGGGGTCAGAGCCCCAAGGGGATCTGACCCCGAAACAAGATGTCTTCGACCGCATCATCGCCGTCTACGACCGCCAGCTGCAGTGGGTGCTGCAGCGCCAGCCGCTGATGCTGCTGGCCACCGTCGCCACGCTGGCGCTGACCGTGGCGCTGTACTTCGCCGTGCCCAAGGGCTTCTTCCCGGTGCAGGATGCCGGCCTGGTGCAGGGCATCAGCGAGGCCCCGCAGGCGATCTCGTTCCAGGCCATGCGCGAGCGCCAGCAGGCGCTGGCGGCGGCCATCGAAGCCGACGAGGCGGTGGCCAGCGTGTCGTCCTATATCGGCGTGGACGGCAACAACGCCACGCTCAACACCGGCCGCCTGCTGATCGAACTGAAGCCGCATGGCGACCGCGACGGCGCCGCCGTGGTGATGGAACGGCTGCAGCAGCGTGTGTCGAAGATTCCCGGCATCACCCTGTACCTGCAGCCAGTGCAGGAGCTGGGCATCGAAGACCGCATCAGCCGCAACCAGTACCAGTTCACCCTGACCACGCCGGAACAGCAGACGCTGGAAACCTGGACACCGAAGCTGCTGCAGGCGCTGCGCCAGCAGCCGGCACTGCGCGATGTGGCCAGCGACCTGCAGATGCAGGGCCGGCAGGCACGGGTGAACATCGACCGCGATGCGGCGGCGCGCCTGAACGTGAGCGTGGAAGCCGTGGCCGATGCGCTGTACGACGCCTACGGGCAGCGTCAGATCTCCACCATCTTCACCCAGGCCAGCCAGTACCGCGTGGTGCTGGAAGCCGATCCGTCGCGCCAGCCCGGGCCCGATGCCATCAGCGGCCTGCGCGTGCGCAACAGCGATGGCCAGACCGTGCCGCTGGGCGCGGTGGCGCGGGTAGAACTCGGGCCGGCGGCCCTGCTGCGCAACCATGTCGGCCAGTTCCCGGCGGCCACGCTGTCGTTCAACCTGGCACCGGGGGCCTCGCTGGGCGAAGCCACCGCCGCCGTGGAAGCGGCGCGCACGCAGATCGCCCTGCCCGAAAGCATCGAACTGCGGCTGCAAGGTGCGGCGGCGGCGTTCAGCAGTTCGCTGTCGTCCACGCTGTGGCTGATCCTGGCCGCGGTGGTGGTGATGTACATCGTGCTGGGCGTGCTCTACGAGAGCTTCGTGCACCCGATCACCATCCTCTCCACCCTGCCCTCGGCCACGGTGGGTGCGCTGGCTGCACTGTGGGTGAGCGGACGCAGCCTGGACCTGATCGCGGTGATCGGCATCGTGCTGCTGATCGGCCTGGTGAAGAAGAACGCGATCATGATGATCGACTTCGCGCTGGACGCGCAGCGCACGCGTGGCATGACCCCGCGCGAGGCGATCCACCAGGCGGCGCTGCTGCGCTTCCGTCCGATCCTGATGACCACGCTGGCCGCGCTGTTCGGCGCGGTGCCGCTGATGCTGGCCAGTGGTTCGGGCGCGGAACTGCGGCAGCCGCTGGGCTGGGTGATGGTCGGTGGCCTGCTGGTCAGCCAGGTGCTGACCCTGTTCACCACGCCGGTGATCTACCTGGCCTTCGACCGCCTGCAGCGCCGGCGCTCGGTCACCCTCGCCACGCCTGAAGAGGCGCGCGCATGAGCCCCATCGCACGCCTGGCCCAGGCCTGCGTGCAGCGACCGGTGGCGACGATCCTGCTGGCGGTGGCGCTGGTGCTGGCCGGCCTGCTGGCGCTGCGCCTGCTGCCGGTGGCACCGCTGCCGCAGGTGGATTACCCGGCCATCGAAGTGAGCGCCAGCCTGCCCGGTGCCTCGCCCGAGTCGATGGCCGCCACCGTGGCCACGCCACTGGAACGCGCCCTCGGCAGCCTGCCCGGCATCTCGCGCATCGATTCGGCCAGCACCCAGGGCCAGACGTCGGTCGAGCTGAAGTTCGTGCTCGGCCGCGATATCGACGAGGCCGCGCGCGAAGTGCAGGCGGCGATCAATCTCGCACGCGGGCAGCTGCCAAGCGGAATGCCCGGCATGCCGCAGTACCGCAAGGTGAACCCCTCGCAGGCGCCGATCCTGGCGCTGGCACTGACCTCGGACACGCTGCCGCCGGGCCAGCTGTACGACCTGGCCTCCACCGTGCTGGCGCAGAAGCTGTCGCAGGTCCCAGGCGTGGGCGAAGTGCAGGTGGGCGGCAGTGCGCTGCCGGCGGTGCGCGTGTCGCTGGACCCGAATGCGCTGACCCAGGCCGGCCTGGCACTGGAAGACGTGGCCCAGGTGATCAGCCGCGCCAACGCCGTGCGCCCGCTGGGTGCGGTGGGGGATGAGCGCCAGCAGTGGCAGCTGGAAGCGCCGCTGCAGCTGCGCCAGGCCGCGCAGTACCGCGAGCTGGCGCTGAAGGTGAGCGACGACCGCACCCTGCGCCTGGGCGATGTGGCGGTGGTGGCCGATGGCGTGGAAGACCGCTACGCCAGCGGCTTCCACAACGAACGCCCGGCGGTGCTGCTGATCGTCAGCCGCCAGCCCGGCGCGAACATCATCGCCACCGTCGATGCCATCCAGGCGCAGCTGCCGCAGCTGCATGCGCTGCTGCCACCCAGCGTGGACATGCGGCTGGTGATGGACCGCTCGCCGGTCATCCGCGCGACCCTGCACGAAACCGAACTGACCCTGGTGCTGGCCATCGCCCTGGTGGTGCTGGTGGTGCTTGGCTTCCTTGGCCACTGGCACGCGGCGCTGGTGCCCAGCGTTGCCATCCCGGTGGTGCTGTTCGGCACGCTGGCGCTGGTGGCGCTGATGGGCTTTTCGCTCAACACGCTCTCGCTGATGGCGCTGATCGTGGCCGCGGTGCTGGTGGTGGACGATGCCATCGTGGTGCTGGAAAACATCGCCCGCCATCGCGAACTGGGCGCCGACCGCTGGCAGGCCGCCGTGCGCGGCGCAGCCGAAGTGGGCGCCACCCTGCTGTCGATGAACGTGGCGCTGGCCGTAGTGTTCGTCTCCATCCTGTTCCTGGATGATTTCGTCGAGCGCCTGTTCCGCGAATTCTCGCTGACCCTGGTGGCGGCGATGAGCGTGTCGGTGGTCGTTGCGCTGAGTCTGGTGCCGATGCTGTGCGCGCGCCTGTTCGTCGATGACGCGCAGCACGCCTCGCGCTGGCAGCGTGGCAGCAACGCGCTGTTCGAGCGCGTGCGCGCCGCCTACCTGCGCACGCTGCAGGCCTGCCTGCGACGGCTGCGCTGGCCGCTGCTGGCCTTCGTGGCGGTCATCGCGCTCAACGCCTGGCTGTTCCAGCAGGTGCCCAAGGGCGTGGTGCCCAAGCAGGACACCGCACAGCTGCGCGGCTTCGCTCGTGGCGACGATGGTCTCTCGTTCCAGGCCATGCAGCCGAAGATTGATGCCTACCGCAAGCTGCTGCTGTCCGACCCGGCCATCGAGGACATCATCGGCTATATCGGCGGCAGCAACGGGGTCAACAACGCCTTCATCATGATCAAGATGAAGCCGCTGGCCGAGCGCAAGGTGTCCAGCCAGGAGGTGATCGATCGCCTGCGCGCGCGCCTGCCCAAACTGCCCGGCGGCAACCTGTACCTGTGGGTCGACCAGGACATCCGCCTGGAAGGCGGCGGCAGCAGCGGCCAGTACGAGTTCCAGCTGCTGTCGGCGGACATGGCGCCGCTGCGCGAGTGGGCCCCGAAGGTCGGCGCTGCGCTGCGCGCCCTGCCCGAGCTGGTGGATGTGGAAGCACAGGGCGAGGCCGGCATGCGCCAGGTGGTGCTGGACATCGACCGCGAGGCCGCCGCGCGCCATGGCGTGGACCTGAAGACCGTGGCCAACATGCTCAACAACTCCTTCAGCCAGCGCCAGGTCGCCACCCTGTACGACAGCCTCAACCAGTACCGCGTGGTGATGGAGCTGGACCCGAAGCACACCCAGGACCCGGGCACGCTGGCGCGCCTGCAGGTCGTGGACGGCAGCGGCCAGCGCATTCCGCTGTCGACCATCGCCCGCTGGCGCTACGGCATGGCGCCGGACCGCATCTACCACAGCGAACAGTTCGCCTCGATCTGGATCCAGTTCTCGCTGGCGCCGGGCGTGGGCCTGGAACAGGCCACGCAGGCGATCAACGCCGCGATGGCGAAGCTGATGCTGCCACGCACCGTGCAGGCCAAGCTATCCGGTGAAGCCGGTGGCCTGGACAGCCTGCGCGCGCGGCAGTTGTGGCTGGTGCTGGGCGCCACGCTGGCGGTTTACCTGGTGCTGGGCATCCTGTACGAGAGCTTCCTGCAGCCGCTGGTGATCCTGTCCACCCTGCCCTCGGCCGGCATCGGCGCGCTGCTGGCGCTGTGGGTGTTCGGCAACGAACTGAACCTGATCGCGCTGCTTGGATTGTTCCTGCTGGTGGGCGTGGTGATGAAGAACACCATCCTGCTGGTGGACTTCGCCCTGGCCGGCGAGCGACGTGGACTGAGCGCGCACGACGCGGTGATGGACGCAGCACGGCTTCGCCTGCGGCCGATCCTGATGACCTCGCTGGCGGCGCTGCTGGGCACGCTGCCGCTGATGCTGGCCAATGGCGAGGGCTGGGAGCTGCGGCAGCCGCTGGGCATCGCGATTGTGGGCGGGTTGCTGGTCAGCCAGTGGCTGACGCTGTACACGACGCCGGCGATGTATCTGGCGTTGGCGAGGATTCGGGCGAAGCGGTGATTGCGGGCGGTTCATCCACGCATGGCGTGGATCTACGGTCAGTGGCGCACGACGAACCCGCCGGACCGGCCGCTGGATGGCGCCTGCAGCTCCTCGTTGAATGCCGCTTTGATGGCCGCGATGGCAGCGTCCCGGTCCATGCCCTGGCTGGTCACCAGCGCATCGGCCACGTGCTGGGCAACATCGGCGAGGATCCGGCCCCAGGCACGTTCTTCCTGGATGTCGGGACGATCCTCATACAGCCCCACCTTCAACGAAGCATGCAGCCCGCGTTCGGCGATCCACACACGGATCATCTCGACGGACGATTCGTCGCGTTGTGCAGCGTCAGGGATGAGCAGTTCATTCATGGCGGCAGCCGAAGGGACAGGATGCCGGATTGTGGCTCATATCCACGCGTGGCGTGGATCTACCAGAGAACCGGTGTCACCACCCCGGCGATGTACCTGGCGCTGTCGCACTTACGCAGCGCCAGGCGCATCGCCGGTGCGGACGGGTCGGCCTCCAACTCCGACCGACCCTGATCGCGGCCGCACCCCCGCAGGCGCTGGCCGCCATCCACACACGTGCCGCGATCAAGCGGCTTCGGACACCTTTACTTCACGACGGGCGCGCACGGCAGCGGCCAGGCGCTCCAGCACGTCCACGGTGGTGTCCCAATCAATGCAGCCATCGGTGATGCTCTGGCCGTAGACCAGCGGCTGGCCTTCCACCAGTTCCTGGCGGCCGCCGACCAGATGGCTTTCCACCATCACGCCGACGATGCGCTGTTCGCCGTCTTCCAGCTGGGTGGCGATGTCCTCGATCACCTTCGGCTGGTTTTCGGGGTTCTTGAGGCTGTTGGCGTGGCTGGCATCGATCATCAGGCGCGTCGGCAGCTTGGCCTTGGCCAGCGCCTGGCAGGCCTCGCCAACGCTGGCCGCGTCGTAGTTCGGCTGCTTGCCGCCACGCAGGATCACATGGCAATCCGGATTACCGGTGGTCGACACGATGGCGGTGCCACCCTGCTTGGTGACCGACAGGAAATGATGCGGGTTGGACGCTGCGCCCACTGCATCGGCCGCGATCTTGACGTTGCCGTCGGTGCCGTTCTTGAAGCCGACCGGGCAGGAAAGGCCCGAGGCCAGTTCGCGGTGCACCTGGCTTTCGGTGGTGCGCGCGCCAATGGCGCCCCAGGCAACCAGATCGGCGATGTACTGCGGCGAGATCACATCGAGGAACTCGACACCGGCCGGCAGGCCCAGCTTGTTGATGTCGCGCAGCAGGCCGCGGGCAATGCGCAGGCCCTTGTCGATCTTGAAGCTGCCATCCAGATCCGGGTCGTTGATCAGCCCCTTCCAGCCCACCGTGGTGCGCGGCTTTTCGAAGTACACGCGCATGACGATTTCCAGTTCGCCGGCCAGCGCATCGCGCAGGGGCTTCAGGCGCTGGGCGTATTCGATGGCGGCGTGCGGGTCGTGGATCGAGCACGGGCCCACCACCACGGCCAGGCGGTCGTCACGGCCATGCAGGATCTCGTGCAGGGCCGCGCGCGAGGCGCTGACGGTGTCGGAGGCTTCATCGTCACAGGGCAGCATCGCCAGCAGCTGGGCGGGCGGTGTCAGCGGTTCGATGGTGCGGATGCGAAGGTCGTCGGTGTGCGGGGGCATTGCGGGGTTCTCCGGAACGTTGGGGGTCCGCAGCGTGGCGACACGAAAAAAGCCGCCAGGTTCGCTGGCGGCTTTCGGGAATGCGTCTGAAGGTTTCTTCAGGGTGAGCGCAGTCCTTCCTCCGCCTGGGGCTTCGGAAAGTAATACCAATAAAAGTTGGCGTGGACGGCGTTCATGGGGTGTATTGATAGCACAGCTTTTGCGCAGTGCAAAATGTTTCATCGGCAACTGCGGGAGCTGTTCAGGCAGTGGCCGCGTCAGCGTTTACCGTGCACTTCCACATCCAGCAGCAGGCCTTCGTGGATGTCCACCCAGCGCTCCACCACGCGGTCCAGTTCCTTCTGCGCCTCGTCCAGCTGCTCGGGGTTGAGCAGGGAGCGGGCGGTGTAGAGATCGGAGACGAGCTGCCGCAGGGTAGATTCCAGGATGGCGACCGACGGCCCTTCCAGCCCGGGCAACTGCAGTGCCGGGCTGTCGCCAAGGGTTCCGTACAGCGTGACCTGGAGCTTGCTCTGCATGATCGACTTCCCTGCGGGTGGACATGGGCAGTCGTCATGTTTACCGCGTATCGGTGACAGGCGCATGTGCCGCCATTGCGTCATGGCAACAGCATGGGTGGCCGGATCAGATCGCAGTCAGGTCCTGCAGGTGCTGCGGCATGGCATCCACGGCGCCTACCGTGTTGGTGGTGGTGAAGTACTCATGCCAGCCTGTGGCGCTGATGCCGGCGACCAGTGCATCGGCGTCGGCGCGGCTAGCGCACTGCCAGACGGCGTAGAACTGTTCGACGCTGCCATGCGGTACATCACGCGCGATCCGGCCCATGGCCAACGGCGTGATGCGCGCCGCGTCGAACTGCTGTATGCCGGCGCCGATGCGGGCGAAGAAGGCGTTGCGCTGTTCGGGCGGGAGTGCTGCCCAAGCGGTAGTGGCGGTGTAGTGCTCGATGAGGATGTGGGGCATTGGGGCCTTCCTTGGGTTGATGGGTTTGCCGGCCAGCGGCCGGCACTACCGGCGTGGTGGCGTTGCCGGTTAGCGGGCGGCGTTACCGGAGGGAGCGTTGGGCGCGCTTGCGGATGTACGCGTTTGCTGCGCTGCTGTGCTCGCGTTGCCAGCGCGCGCAAAGGTCGCGCATCCACTCGGGTTGCGTCTTGCTGGCATCGTTGAGCCAGTTGCCCACGGAGTCCTGTACGTAGCGCTCGGGGTCGTTGGCCAGTGCTTCCAGCAGCGGAAGCGCGTGCTGCGGCTGTTGTTTGAAGAGCGCGATGTGGGTGGCCCAGACGCCGCGCGGGCGCAGTGCTTCGCAGGCGAAGCGGCGCAGGTAGGGCGAGGCTGCGCTTGTCCACGGCAGCAGCAGCGTCAGCGACTGCAACGGCGCGGCTACGAGGTCGCCTCGTACCGCCAGCCAGGCCCATTCGCGCACGCCGAAGTGCGCGTCATCGGCCAGTGGCTGCATCGCCTGCAGCTTCTCACTGAGGCCCAACGTGGCATCACTGCCGATGAGGTAACAGGCCCAACCACGCACGGTGTCGGAGGGATGCGACTGCCAGTGAGTGACATCGCCCTGCCCCGCTTCGCGCAACAGTGTTGCCGCCAGGGCCATGCGCTGGGTGATGCCCTTGTTGGCGGCATCGCGCATGCGCTGCACGGCGGCGTCTGGCAGCGCCGCAGCCGTCTGCAGCAACGTTGCGAAGTCCACCGCAAGGCACTCGGCCAGATGCGTGCTGGCGACCAGACCGGTGTCGAGTTCGTGCTGCCGCGCCGCGCTGATGGCCTGACTCACGGCGTCGCGTCCCGACCGCTGTCGGTGTGCTGCCAGACTTTGGTCAGCAGATGTGAAAGCTGCGCCTGTTCACTGGCGTCCAGGCCGTTGAACAGTCCACCGATCCACTGCGTGTGCTGGTTGAACAGTTCCTCGGCCAGGCGCTTGCCGCGGGCGGTCAGCACGATCTGCAGGCGACGACCGTCGTCGGCATCGTGCCTGCGCTGCAGCAGGCCTTCGCGCTGCAGGCCATCCAGCAGGCCACTGATGGTGGCGCGGGTGACGCCTGCGCGTTCAGCCAGCTCGTGCGGGGGCAGTGTGCCGCCGGCGCCATGCAGCAGGAACAGCACGATGAAGCGGCCTTCGCTGAGGCCATGCGGTGCGAGGCGGGTGGCGCAGTCGCGGTCGATGGCGGTGGAGAGGGAAAGCAGCTGGAAGCACAGGCGCAGCTGCGCCAGGTTGGCGTGGCCGCGACGGGCGGCTTCGTCGATGAGGGCGGTGTGTTTTGCTTCCAGCATTGCGGCCACCGATGTGATTAGGCGGCTAATCATAGTTTGGAGGGAGGCGGATTCCAAGACGGTAGTGCTTCATCCACGGATGGCGTGGATCTACTGGGTGCTGGACCCAGGCGGCGCGGGATTTACGCGACCTTGGCGGGCGGCGCAGTATAAGAACCAGACCCCCGTCTCTCTGGACCCCGCATGACCCCTTCGCAAGCCGATGCCATTGCCAGCGCCGTGATGCAGCCCGACGACCGGCGTGACCAGATCGCCGCGCGCCAGCAGGAGGAGATGCAGCAGCTGAAGCGCCAGCGCAGGGCGGCCGCCATCGGCCTGGTCGGCATGGCCGCAGGGGCGTTGATTGCCTACCAGCTGGGGCTGCCCTGGGTGAAGGGCGTGCTGTATGGCGGTGTTCCGACGTTTTTCATCGCCAAGGTCTGGCTGGATCGGCGCGCGTTGCGCGGTTGAGGCCGCAGGCGGTTCATCCACGCACGGCGTGATCTGCTGGCATAAAAAAACCCCGCCTTCCGGCGGGGTTTTTCATTACGTCGGGAACGCGTGGACTTAGAAGTCCATGCCGCCCATGCCACCCATGCCACCCATGCCGCCCATGCCACCCGCGCCACCCATGGCCGGCTCGTCCTTCTTCGGAGCTTCGGCAACCATGGCTTCGGTGGTGATCATCAGGCCAGCGATCGAGGCAGCGTTCTGCAGCGCCGAACGGGTCACCTTGGTCGGGTCCAGGATGCCGAACTGCAGCATGTCGCCGAACTCGCCGGTAGCGGCGTTGTAGCCGAAGCTGCCGGTGCCTTCCTTGACCTTGTTGATGATGACCGACGGTTCTTCACCGGCGTTGGCCACGATTTCGCGCAGCGGGGCTTCCATCGCACGCAGGGCGATCTGGATGCCGTGGTTCTGGTCTTCGTTGGCGCCCTTCAGGCCAGCCAGCGAGGTGACCGCACGGACCAGAGCAACGCCGCCGCCCGGGACCACGCCTTCTTCAACGGCTGCACGGGTAGCGTGCAGGGCGTCGTCGACGCGATCCTTCTTTTCCTTCATTTCGATTTCGGTCGAAGCGCCGACCTTGATCACGGCAACGCCGCCGGCCAGCTTGGCCACGCGTTCCTGCAGCTTCTCGCGGTCGTAATCCGAGGAGGTGTCCTGGATCTGGGTCTTGATCTGGCCGACGCGTGCGTCGACGGCAGCCTTGTCACCCACGCCATCGATGATGGTGGTGTTTTCCTTGGAAACCTGCACCTTCTTGGCGCGGCCGAGGTCCTTGATGGTGGCCTTTTCCAGCGACAGGCCAACTTCTTCGGAGATCACGGTGCCGCCGGTCAGCACGGCCATGTCTTCCAGCATCGCCTTGCGACGGTCGCCGAAGCCCGGAGCCTTGACGGCCACGACCTTGACGATGCCACGGATGGTGTTGACGACCAGGGTGGCCAGCGCTTCGCCTTCGACTTCTTCGGCAACGATCAGCAGCGGCTTGCCGGCCTTGGCAACGCCTTCCAGCACCGGCAGCAGGTCACGGACGTTGGAGATCTTCTTGTCGTGCAGCAGGATGAACGGGTCATCCAGGTCAGCGGTCTGCGACTGCTGGTTGTTGATGAAGTACGGGGACAGGTAGCCGCGGTCGAACTGCATGCCCTTGACCACGTCCAGCTCGTTGTCCAGGCCCGAGCCTTCTTCAACGGTGATCACGCCTTCCTTGCCGACTTCCTTCATCGCGTCAGCGATGATCTGGCCGATCGACTCGTCCGAGTTGGCCGAGATGGTACCGACCTGGGCGATCGCCTTGTCGTCGGCGGTCGGCTTGGAGATGTTCTTCAGCTCGGCAACGGCGGCCACGACGGCCTTGTCGATACCACGCTTCAGGTCCATCGGGTTCATGCCGGCGGCCACAGCCTTGGCGCCTTCGCGGATCAGGGCCTGGGCCAGCACGGTGGCGGTGGTGGTGCCGTCGCCAGCGTCGTCGTTGGTGCGGGAAGCAACTTCCTTCACCATCTGCGCGCCCATGTTCTCGAACTTGTCAGCCAGTTCGATTTCCTTGGCGACGGAGACGCCGTCCTTGGTGATGGTCGGAGCGCCGAAGCTCTTTTCCAGCACGACGTTGCGGCCCTTCGGGCCCAGGGTGGCCTTGACGGCATTGGCGAGAACGTTGACGCCGCGCACCATGCGCGAACGGGCGTCTTCACCGAAACGAATATCCTTGGCAGCCATTGCGATTACCTCGATGTTTGCGCCGGGCCGGGCCCGGCGACGAAAAGGGATGTCTTACAGGAAAGCAGGTCGCGCCGAGGCTCAGCCGATGATGGCGAGCACGTCGTCTTCGCGCAGGACCTTGTACTCGACGCCTTCGCTCTTGTACGAGCTGCCGGCGTACTGGCCGTAGATGACCTTGTCGCCGACCTTCAGCGACGGAGCGCGCAAGGTGCCGTTGTCCAGGGCCTTGCCCGGGCCGACGGCGACGACTTCACCCTTGGTCGACTTTTCCTTGGCCGAATCCGGAATGACGATGCCACCGGCGGAGATTTCGTCGGCTTCGATCGGCTTGACCACAACGCGGTCGTGCAGCGGCTTGATGCTCATGTGAGACCTCTTAAGTTATTGATTGGTCTAAAAAAGTCTGGCGATGTTAGCACTCACCCCAGGTGACTGCCAGCATTGCTCGCGAAAAAACCCGACAGGTCGGGAGCAGGACAGAGATGGAGCTGTGCCCGGGCCTTTCAAGCCCCGCCGCAGAAAAAATTTCGACGGTGCGCTGCGGCGGCGAACAGATGCGCGCACCGACGGGTTTCGGCAATTTTGGTGAACTGCGTCTCAGTGCCAGATATCTGGCGTTCAGTTACGACAAAGTGTCACGCGTTCGGCCTTAGGCTCGCCCGGCATTCCCAATCACAAGGAGTAGTCGATGCGATTGCTGTCCCCGCTCGCCGCCGCCTGCCTGCTGGCGCTGGTCGCCGCGCCGGCCCAGGCCGAGGTCTTCATCAACGAACTGCACTACGACGACAGCACCCCGGCCGGTGACGTCGGCGAAGCCATCGAAGTGGTCGCCACCGCCGGCGAGGACCTGTCCGGCTACCGCCTGTACCTGTACAACGGCGCCAACGCCTCGGCCGCCGTGGTCTACGACAACAAGCTGGTCCCGGCTGGCAGCGCCGCCGGCTGCGGCAGCGCGACGATCGCCGTGGTCACCTACCCGACCAACGGCCTGCAGAACGGCCCCAACGACGGCATCGCCCTGGTCGACGCCAGCGGCAAGGTGGTCCAGTTCCTCAGCTACGAGGGCGCCATCACCGCCTCCGGTGGCCCCGCCGCCGGCATGACCAGCCAGAACATTCCGGTTGCCGAAACCAACAGCACCGCCCCGGGCACCTCGCTGCAGCTGACCGGCAGCGGCAGCCAGTACGCCCACTTCACCTGGGCCGAGTCGGCCGGTGAGACCTTCGGCCGCTGCAACAACAACCAGACCTTCAACGGCGGTGGCGGCACCCCGGGCGGCCCGAACACCCCGCCGTCGGTGACCACCACCACTCCGGCGCAGGGCAGCAGCACCTTCCCGGCCGCGGCCGATCTGGAAGTGGTGTTCAGCGAGACGGTGAACCTGGCCAGCGGCGCCTTCGCCCTCAGCTGCGGCACCTCCGGCAGCGTGCCGCTGACCTGGCCGGCCAGCGGCAAGACCGTGAAGCTGTCGACCAACACCGCCCTGGTGGCCGGTGAGGCCTGCCGCTTCGACATCCGCGCCTCGCGCATCACCGACAGCCAGGGCGCACGCCCGGCCGCTGACAGCCGCATCGCCTTCACCGTGGCCAGCACCACCGGCAACCCGGACCCGGGCAATCCGGACCCCGGCAATCCCGGCAACCCAGGTACCCCGGCGGGCTACTACTCCAAGGTGAACACCTCCAGCCCGAGCCAGCTGCGCTGCTCGCTGCACGAGACCATCAAGGGCCACACCGCTTACCCGTACAGCGGCTCGGGCACCAGCACCTGGACCATCCTGGAAATCGCCGACGAAGATCCGAACAACAGCGGCAAGATCCTCGACGCCTACCGCAACCACAGCTACACCAAGGTGAGCAGCCGTGCGGGCACGGGCAGCGGCCTGACCTACAACCGCGAGCACACCTGGCCGAACTCACTGGGCTTTGCCAGCACCACCGGCGACAAGGGCCTGCCGTACGCCCCGTACACCGACACCCACATGCTGTACCTGACCGATGCGCAGTGGAATGCCGACCGCGGCAACAAGCCGTTCGGCAAGTGCGATGCCAACTGCGGCGAGCGCGCCACCGAGGCCAACAACGGCCAGGGCGGCGGCAGCGGCGGCTACCCGGGCAATTCGAACTGGGTGCGTACCCCCGACGGCAACACCGGCACCTTCGAGGTGTGGGGCAAGCGCAAGGGCGACATGGCGCGTGCGGTGATGTACATGGCCATCCGTTATGAGGGCGGCAAGGATGCGGCCACCGGCCAGTCCGAACCGGACCTGGAACTGACCGACGACCGCAGCAAGATCGTCAAGACCAGCAGCTCGCCGGCCTACATGGGCCTGCTGTCGACCCTGATCGACTGGCACCTGTCCGATCCGCCGGACGATGCCGAGCGTGCGCGAAATGACGTGATCTACTCGTTCCAGGGCAACCGCAACCCGTTCATCGACCACCCGGAATGGGCCACCCCGGGCCTGTTCACCTCCGCCAAGCCGGCCACCTGCCAGCTGGCCAACTGACCGCGCAACGCAGCGGTCCACGCCGCCGCCGGGGCCCGCCCCCCCCGCGGCCCAATAAAGCGCCGTGTTGTAAGCCCGGCGACCCCCCCAGGGACGGTGTTTCACCAGCCCCGGCCCGCGCCCGTGCCCCCGCCGGGCC